>JBARPA010000053.1:0-11602 GCA_049642665.1 Candidatus Zixiibacteriota bacterium | reverse complement strand
TTAACATCATTTACCGTTATGGCAACTAACTCCGAGTCTGCTAAAGTCCCGTCAGAAGCGATAAATCTTACATTATATCCCCCAGCCTGATCATAGTCTGGATTAAAGATAAATGATCCCGCTCCATTGCCAGAATCCACAAAAGCAGCATTTGTAGGAACATCCTCAGCTGATAAAATCAGAGCATCTCCATCAGGATCTGCAGCTGATACTCTGAACTCTAAGGTCTGTGCTTCATCTACACTCTTGGCTCCAATGGAGTCTAACACAGGTGATCTATTTACATTATTTACCGTTATAACAACCAGCTCAGAGTCTGCCAATGATCCATCTGAGGCTATGAAGGTCACATTGTATACTCCAGCCTGATCATAGGTTGGATTAAAGGTAAATGATCCAGCTCCATTGCCCGAATCCACAAAAGCAGCATTTGTGGGAACATTCGCTGCTGATAAGGTCAGAGCATCTCCATCAGGATCTGAAGATGATACTCTGAACTCTAAGGTCTGTGCCTCATCTATTGATCTGACCCCAATGGAATCTAGCACCGGTGACCTGTTTACTTGATTTACTGTTATTATAACAACCTCTGAATCTGCCAGAGTACCGTCAGAGGCAATTAAGGTTACATTGTATACTCCGGCTTGATCATAGGTTGGATTAAATGTGAATGATCCCGCTCCATTGCTCGAATCCACAAAAGTAGCATTTGTGGGAACATCCTCCGCTAATAAGGTCAGAGCATCCCCATCCAGATCTGAAGCTGATACTCTGAACTCTAATGTCTGTGCCTCATCCACACTCTTTGATCCAATGGAGTCTAACACAGGTGATCTATTTACATTATTTACCGTTATGGCAACCAGCTCTGAATCTGCTAAAATACCATCTGAGGCAATGAAGGTTACATTATAAGATCCTGCCTGATCATAGGTTGGATCAAAGGTGAATGATCCCACTCCGTTACCAGAATCCACAAAAGTAGAATTGGTGGGAACATCCTCTGCTGATAGAATCTGAGCATCTCCATCTGGATCTGTAGCTGAAATCCTGAACTCTAAGGTCTGTGCCTCATCCACAAATTTGGATCCAATCGAATCCAATACCGGAGCCTGGTTGTCAACCGATACCAATACCGTGTCCGGCGAACTCAGTAATGATCCGTCATCCACCTGTAACTCAAACCCATAATTACCCCTAATGCCTGGAGTAAAGGTCGGGCTTACTGCATTGGTGTCTGACAGGATAACTGTTAATCCCGATATCTGTGCCCAGTAATAACCTATTGAATCACCATCCGGATCATAGGAACTCGATCCATCCAGGGTTACCAACGTGCCTGCCTCAATATACAACTGATCTGATCCCGCATTAGCCACCGGTGATCTGTTTACATCACTTACCGTTATAGCAACCAGCTCTGAATCAGCTAACGAACCATCTGAGGCTATGAAGGTTACATTATATACCCCAGCCTGATCATAGGTCGGATTAAAAGTAAATGAACCTGCTCCGTTGCCCGAATCCGCAAAGGTAGCATTGACAGGAACATCCTCTGCTGTGAGCGTGATAGCACCTAAATCCGGGTCTGTAGCATGAACCCTGAACTCTAAGGCTTGGGCCTCATCAACCGACTTAGAACCAATGGAATCCAATACCGGCGATCTATTTAGATTGTTGACCGTTATAGCAACCAGCTCTGAATCCGCTAAAGTACCATCTGATGCTATAAAGGTAACATTATAAACTCCGGACTGATCATAATCCGGGCCAAAAGTGAATGAGCCCGCTCCGTTGCCCGAATCCACAAAGGTAGCATTAGTGGGAACGTCCTCCGCTGATAAAGCCAGAGCATCACCATCCGGATCTGCAGCTGATACTCTGAACTCTAATGTCTGTACCTCATCCACACTCTTTGATCCAATGGAGTCTAACACCGGTGATCTATTTACATCATTTACCGTTATGGCAACCAGCTCTGAATCCGCCAAAGTACCATCCGAGGCTATGAAGGTTACATTATACACCCCTACCTGATCATAATCCGGGCCAAAAGTGAATGCTCCTGCCCCATTGCCTGAGTCTACAAATGTGGCATTTAACGGAACACTCTCTGCGGTCAAAATTATAGAATCCAAATCGGTATCTATGGCATGAACCCTGAAGGATAATTCCTGCCCCTCATCTACTGTCTTCGCACCTATGGAATCCAATACCGGTGAGTGATCATAGAACATCCTTAACTCAATTGCATCTACATAGTAAGTAATAACATCAGATCCTCCAACCTTCTGAGCCCCTCTCAACCTTACCTGAAAACCATTTACCTGGCTCCAGTTTTTGATTGAATCAGCAGAAAAAGGTCCTGATGTAATTCTTGCAACTGGTGGTGGATAAGATGAGTTGAAGGTTTCAAAGATATTCCAATTAGTACCGTCAAAATACTCTAACACCAAAACATCATTCTCATATTCCGAAGCCCAGTGAGTAATATAGATATAAGCAGAATCAAAACTTGCTGAGGTATCAGTCGCGTTGGTGAAATAAAAAGCCCAGGTATCTAAGGTATTCGAAATCGGACCATAAATATACGCATCATAACCATCCGCTGCGCCACGAGCATTTGCTTCATCATATATCACTCTAGTAGAGGTGGAGGTGTCTACGTATAATCCCTCACTTTGCGAACCAAGAGAACTGCTATAGGTACAAAGTAATATAAATATTAAGAGGAAAATAACCAGACTCACCCGGGGCCTGCTATTTTCCTCCTCACCATATCTCATACTGTTCTCCGAAACGATTAAACTGGTCCTTTCATAAAGAGTGTTTAGATCATTTCATCAGCACCATCTTCCTGGTTTTCTTATAATCCTTAGCTTTGAGTTGGTAGAAGTAGACTCCAGATGAGGCCACATCACCTTTTTCGTCCGTTCCATCCCAAATCACCTGATAAACCCCTGGGGTTTTCATTTCATTAATCAGAGTTTTTATCTTCCGCCCCAATACATTATAGATTTTCAGGGTGGTGTGCACCATTACCTCATTTCTAACATCCGAGAGTATTTCGAATTCGATAGTGGTCGAGGGATTGAAGGGATTTGGATAATTCTGAGCCAGCTTGAAATCTATGGGCAGATGAGTTCCTTTTTTCCCAACCGGAATACCCACTGCTTCCGGATCAGCCATAATCACTTGCTCTATTTCCACTTGAGGATCGCCCTCCGAACCCGCTTTTAACTCCACTGGTAAGGAGAGAATGTTTCCTTCACCGGACTGAATCGATTTTCCAGCCATATTATACATAACCACAGTCATCTTTCCTTTCCCCTCATCCTTATATTGAATAATAAAGTCGTTGGTAAGATCAGTTGTTACAGGGGGAGAGAAGCTTATTTGATCCGGATCGTATCTCAGTTTCAACTGCACTCCGGCCACTGGCACCAAATTTTCAGAGTGAACAAAGATCCTATTATCGGCTCCCTTCTTGAGGCTTTCCAGATCCAAATCCACAACAGCTAAAGGAAGGGAGAAACCAATTCCCGGTGCTCCAATGGGACGACCTAGAATGATATTTATGAGACCCTGGAGATCAATTACATCTATGTTCATATCCTGATTAACATCTGCTGTTAGTTGCTTACGGCTATCATACTCCACGTTTTCTAATATGTATCCCACTAAAGATACTATATCAGCTACATTAATTAGCCTATCTAAGGTAACATCCCCAAAGCAATCCACATAGAAAGAACCATCCACCATGGCCAGATCTTTGGACTCTACATATGGGAAGTTTATAGCTTCACTGGCTTCAGATAAAACAAGAGGGACATCTAACCCACAGGATGCAAGGCTATCTACAGAAACGAAAACATCCACAACACCACCAGTACCGGGTAGTATACTCTGGTTATCCAGATTGAAGAGTAAAACCCTCACTTCTCCTGGAACATCACCTAAATTGTCACGGATGGAAAAATGGGATACAGAAGGTGCAGGCTTAATAGAATCAACGATAAGTATGGAATCGTTCCACCCAAGTGTGAATTGTATACCATACACCTCCTGGGAGTTGGTCATTGATATATGAATCGGCCTGCTCCTAGAACCAGGAACTCCACCTTCGTCACCGGCAACTGTAAATATATCATAAACCTGAGGGACATCATTGACCGTAATGCTAACTGTGGTCTTGGAGATGCCTCCATTTTTATCCCGGGCTGCAAAAGTAATACTATAGTTGGTTCCGCCTTGTGTAAAGTCAGGTTTGAATGCAAAGTTCTGTATAACAACTGTTTGACCGGATTTCGAGGGAAAAGTAGCATGATTGGGCAAAACCGTCTCAGCATAAAGGGTCAGGCTGTCCCCATCGGGATCTTCTACTCTAACTGTAAAACCTAAACTATCCCCTTCATCTATAGTATAGGGAGAGCTCAAAGGATCAAAAACAGGTAGCTTGTTGCCCGGACCTCCTGCTGAGACAATAATTCTTCCATCAGCTAATTGGGGAATGTAAAGATCACCCAGAGGATCGGAGAAATTATTGTAACTCTCAGGATAGAGCGGATGTTGGCTGAAAATTATCGGAGCTATAGTATCCTGTTGAATATCAGGGTTTATATCAAACTCGAATTCCACAACAGGACCACTTCCCTTTGGGATATATTTCAAAGGGATTGTAAACCAATCCGTTGCGCATATAAAGGTGATAATCCCTGACTTCGGTATTGTTCCCACAAAATTTGGCATGAGCTCATATGGAGTCCTTGTTGTTCTGTAAGCAATCACAAATCTTTCCTCACCCTGGAGTTCATACCTGGGAGTCACTAGAGTTGAATCAAATCCGATCCTAAGAGCAAAAGCTGCCACATTGATTGTATTTCGCATAACTACAGCAATACGAACTCCCTGTTCTCCAGGCGTAGCATATACCTCTTCAATCCGCAGAGTATCATTGGGAAGTTCATTTTGTGAAAATGATTGCCCAAATAGGAGTGTAATGAAGAACACTACCAGGACTATTGTTTTCTTCTTCATTTTTCCATCCTTTCTTTTGGTTTTATCACATTTCTAATACCATGCTTAAAGGTGCAACATCTATGCCAACCTATTAATGCAATGTGGTTAGCAGCAAATCTTTTGTTGTGTCTGTAACTGTTTCATAGACTGTTAATTAACTGTTAAATCTCATTAACCTCTTCACTTTTATATTATATCTTGGTAACATTTTTCATATAATGTGTATCATTGTGCATATGTTATACTCCTTATTGCATTTACTTTTATTATTTTAACAACACCATTTTCATCACTTTTTCGTACGCCTGGGTTCTCAGTCTGCAGAAGTAGATTCCAGAAGTCACTTTATATCCCGAATTATTGGTAGCATCCCAAGAAATTCTATGTACCCCAGTACTTATATTCCCTTGAGCTAAGGTTTTAACCAATTCCCCTCTTACGTTGTAAATATTAATATTCACATCACAGCTCCTGGGAAGGCTAAACCAAATTTCCGTATTCGAATTAAATGGATTGGGATAATTCTGCATTAGTGAAAACTCCTTACCAATAGAAGCATCAACATAATGATCATCCACTTCTGTCATTTCCTCAACTTTTACAAATATTTCCACTCCCTTTATTGCACTATAACCTTTTTGATCTTGCGCGCAGAAAGTAACATATAGTGTGGTATCAAATTCTATGGACGAATCAGGCTTTAGGTAAAACGTCTGCTTTACAAGGCTATCTTCACATATTGATTCAAATTCACTATATTGAGGTAAAATCGATTTGCATGACAGAATTATGCTATCTCCATCCGGGTCGTGAGCTATCACATCGAACTGTAGATCATGTCCAATATTTATCTCAAAACTTGATTCCAGTTCCTCAAAGATTGGGGGACTATACCCTGCACTGATACTATCCTCCGAGCTCCCGCTCTTCAAAGAGAAGTTGCCATTAATTAACTGGGGGATATACAATTGCATACCCAGGGTATCCGATAAATTGTTGTAACTAAAAGGATATTCCGGATCATTCTCAAGCATAATGTAGGTTACTGTGTCCTGGGGAATATTCGGATTCACTGTAAACTCAAACTCCACCACCGGACCACAACCAGCTGTTATATACTCATAACCAGGAAGCCAATCCACAGCTCCAATAAAAGTAAATAACCCTGGTTCTCGTACTACTCCCTGAAATATACCCATGCCAGAACTCCGATCCGTACGATGGGATACAACCACCCAATTAGTATCACCATTAACTGTTCGAGGTGTAAGAAGATCAGGATTATAGGTTAATCTCAACGAAAATCCACCCACATCCACACTATTGCACAAATCCACAAACACAGACATTACCTCCCCTTCATCACCAACACCATCTACAACCCTTAGGGTGTCTTCAGTAATACTCTTATGTAATGAGAATTCTCCATTAATCAAGTGAGGAACATAAAGCTTCTGTCCCAAGGTATCCGAGAAGTTATTATAACTAAAAGGATGTTCTGGATCATTCTCAAACACAATATAGCTTACCGTATCCTGGGGAATATTCGGATTCACCAAAAACTTAAACTCTACCACCGGACCACAGCCTGCTGTTACATACTCATAACCAGGAAGCCAATCCACCGCTCCAATAAAAGTCAATATTCCCGGCTCCCGCACTACTCCCTGAAATATACCCAAACCCGAACTCCGATCCGTATGATAGGACACAACCACCCAATCAGTACCCTCATAGGTAGTCCGTGGCGTAAGGAGATCGGGATCATAGATTAATCTCAACGAAAATCCACCCGCATCCACACTATTGCACAAATCCACAAACACAGACATTATCTCCCCCTCCTCACCAGAACCATCTACAACCTTTAAAGTATCTTCAATAACACTCTTTTTTAACGAGAAGTTTCCATTAATCAAGTGAGGAACATAAAGTACCTGACCTAATGTATCTGAGAAGCTATTATAACTTAAAGGATATTCTGGATCATTCTCAAGCATTATATAGGTTATTGTATCCTGGGGAATATTTGGATTTACTGTAAATTCAAACTCCACCACCGGACCACAACCTGTTGTTACATATTCATAACCAGGAAACCAATCCACCGCTCCAATAAAAGTCAATATTCCCGGTTCCCGCACCACTCCCTGAAATATGCCCAAACCTGAACTCCTATCAGTACGATTTGCCATAACTACCCAACCAGTATCCCCATATGTGCTTCGTGGTGTAAGGAGATCGGGGTCATAGGCTAACCTCAATGAAAATCCACCCACATCTACACTATTGCACAAATCCACAAACACGGATATCGCTTCCCCCTCCTCGCCAACACCATCAACTACCCTTAAAGTATCCTGAGGACTTCTCCTCTTTATATGAACAGTTCCCCCTATTAGAGTTGGGATGTAGGTTCCTGAACCCAAAGTATCAGAGAAGTTGTTATAACTTGAAGGATGCTCAGGATCATTTTCAAACATAATGTAAGTTACCGTGTCCTGGGGAATACTCGGATTTACTGCAAACTCAAACTCCACCACCGGACCACTACCAGCTGATACATATTCATAACCAGGAAACCAATCCACCGCGCCCACAAAAGTCAACACCCCAGGTTCTCGTACCACACCCTGCAATATACCCAAACCTGAACTCCTATCTGTGCGATGTGCAACTACTATTGCCCAATCGCTATCTCCATATGTGGTATGTGGAGTTACCAGATGAGGATCATAGACTAACCTCAAAGAGAATCCAGCTGTAGGTATACTATTTTTCAATTCCACTGTTACGGAAACGCCTGAGTCTCCGGTGAATGCTTGAACATCCAATACCTTTAAAGTATCGCCAGGTACGAAGGTCTGAGCTGAGATATTACTAGAATAAAATAAGATGAGAAGAACACCTATGACTATTTCCAGCCACTTAATTGTCCAATTCACCATCATTTTTTCAGAACTCGATTGGTGCCTTCTGCTTGTTGTAGGAGCATACATAATTCTTGAATTAATCTGCAGATATTTTGTTGGTTTCTGCATAAATATCACTCCTATTTTAAAACCACCATTTTCTTTACAAATGATACCTCTTCTGACTTAAACTTATAAAAATAGACACCGGAGCTTACCCTCTCCCCGGTATTATTCCGTCCATTCCATCTGACCGTGTGAGCTCCTGCACTCATCCTTCCTTGAATTAGAGTCTTGACCACTTGACCCTTCACATTGTAGATCATTAAACTAACTTCTGCTTCATGGGGAAGGGTAAAATCTATATAGGTTTCAGGATTAAAGGGATTAGGATAATTCTGGGACAAAGAGAAATCCGAAGGTCTTTCCTTCTCCTTCTCATAAGTTATATCAACCTTTAAGAGCTCCCCTTTGGTATCACATAACTGGATATTTTCTAACTCTATACTTTCGTCCTCTTTTTCCTTTAAAATTGTCAGGAGTTTTTTCAAACCTGGTTTCAAACAACTCCCGTTATCACTATATATAACTACCCTTATCACATCCCCTTCTTTATTTATTCGTGAACTCATTGAATCTATTTCAGAGGACAACTTTATACTATTCAGATCAACTCGATCTGATCGGAGCTCAATCAATATACCCCCGACTTCAATTTCAGAATTCATATAAAGAATTAAGTTTGAAGGTTCATCCACAACGTCTATTTCCACCTCTTCCCCGCTAGATAGGGATTTTCCGACCGAACCTCCCCCTGAAAGCATATATCTGATCATAGATATGAAATCAGCTATAGTTGCCTGGATACCATCCTCATTCACATCAGAATTGAACATCTGCTCAATATCGAATCCATTTAACACTGGATTCACAAAATAGTTTGCGAAGCGGACAATGTCTCCTATCTCAAAGGGGGTCTGGTTTAAGTTCAAGTCCCCCAACAAAATATTCTGAGGCTTTTGAAGCAAAATTCCCCCATCATTATAAGTTATCTCCTCCTGGGCGATAAAACCACCCTCCGGATCGGAGAAAGTATTGTTGGTACTATTTATAAATCTGAACTTGACTGGTATTGAAATTCCATCATATTTCAGGTCAGTTGTGGCCATGAATTTCAGATAACAGACCACACCGGTACCCGGACCTAAAGGTGGGGTAACCAATCCCATCTGGATATCGGCTATTCCGATTATTCTAACTTGCTGACCTGAGTCAGTGGAGCTTGCCAGATAGTTAAAAGATTCCCATGACTCAATTCTTGTGTCGCTTTTACTTACCTCTATGAAGTTTAAAGCGGTAGTCTCGAACTCGATTAAAAGATCCATCCCGGATATAAAATCAGGATTGCTCAAATAAACAGGCAACCCAACCACTCCCCCCAGGTTACCCACCACATTGCCCAGATTCAAGGTATAGCCCAAAATGGAACTTACCATAATCCTCACTTCCCCGCTACTCTTTCCTCCGTTGGAGTCCTCTGCATAGAACTTTAAAAAGTATTCACCAGTGTCTTTCTCCTCCGGAACCCAGCTGAAAATTCCCGGATTTTTACCGTCAAAATTTGATCCCGGGGGTTGATCCAAAAGGGCAATTGAAACCGGCTCCTTATCAGGATCCAAGGCTGAAACAGAGAAGCTTAAAAGCATGCCCACCGGTATCACCTTATCACCCGGAAGGTTCAACGCTGGTGGAGCATTTGAATTGATAACATTTATCTCCACCCCTTGATATGCAGAGTTTGTTCCATCTGTAGCAAGAAATGTTACACTGAAAGGGCTATTGGTGGAAGACCAGGGGCCATAAAAATCAGGAACCCAGATAAAACGAGCACTACCGTCACCAAAATCCTCGAAAGAAGCCGTGGGAGGGGAACTTAAAACCCCCAAGTTTAAGGTTCCCTGCTCCGGGTCTTGTGCGTGAACATTTATTATCAAACTATCACCCTCATTCACATACTGGGAGCTTATAGGATCGATTTCCGGGGGGAGATTTTCGTCAACAACATTAATGAATCCTGGTTCAAATGCTGGAATTAAATCGACAGACATTCCACTATCCGGTCCCGAGGTAAAAGTGTAAACAACAGAAAGTGTGAAGGAAGGTTCCACTACGGAAAAGGTGTCAATCTCCATGACCTGAGAGGGAGCATTGGCTTTAACCCTGAAAAACAGATCAGCCAGCTTTCCCCTTCCCGGGCTGAGGGGAGGTTCTAACACACTGATGGCACCAATCTTAACGGTCCCCTGAATAGTGTCTATGGCAACCGGCTTGATATTAATATACTCAACCCTGCTTCCAATAAAGGAAACTGAATCGCAGACCAAATACTGGCTTAAGTATCTCAAAGGCAAAGTCAAAGCTCCGATCTCCTCGTCGTTGAATTCATACACGGACACCACAACCTTAGCACCGGGATAGGTGACTACTTTTTCTACCTTCACGGTGTCCACAACTCCAATAGTATCTTGGACTTGTGACCAGCTTGTCTCGGTGCTACCAAAAAAAATCAGGATAGCACTGAGAAGAGTTGTTAAAAAAATTCGTTTCATCAAAGCTCCCCGTCAATCTTCTCTATTCTCTGCCTCGACATCCAATATGTCGAAGCTCAAACTCGTCTGCTATCCTTCAAAAAAGCAAAAAAGATGCCTGAACTTCACTTACTTTTTATATTCGGTTGAATTCTCCTCCTCCCAGAGTGGTTTTAAATAGTCAGTTCTTTTCATAAACAGGAGAAGGGTCTTTGAAAGACCCCTCTCCTGGGAAAGTAATGACCAATTACTTGGTCAAGACCATCTTCTTGGTGCAGCTGTAGTCACCAGCTACCAGTTTGTAGAAGTAGATACCTGATGCAACTGTCTCACCCTTGGTGTTGGTGCCATCCCAGGTAATGGTATGGTTACCAGCCTCATAAACACCACCATAAGTCTGAACCAGCTGGCCAGCTATGTTGTAAAGCTTCAGGCTGACCTTGGAGTCAACTGGTATAGCAAAGCTTATGTTAGTGTTGAGGTTAAACGGGTTGGGATAGTTGTTCATCATAGCAAACTTGGTGGGTAGAACCTTGGTGGTGATGGTGCTCTTCATGGCAGAGCCATAGAAGTCAGCAGCCTTAACCTCCACCAATTCAACTTCCTTCGCCTCAAAGCTGAACAGATCGGTGACGCCGGAGATACTCTTGCCCTCGAAGCTGTACACCAATACTCTCAGCTCGCCGTTGGCATCGTTGTACTTCACGTTCATATCAGTGTTCGAAGTCAGGTTCTTCACCTCACCGGAGTGCTTGAATACATACAGGCCTGCTCCGATACTGGTGTTGGAGTTGCTGACTACCTTGACCGCATCGCCCTGAGTTACCACTGTCACATTAGCCAGCTCGGTTGACGGTGCCAGCTTGTGTTTCGGTGATATATCCTCAAGGATGATCCGAACCAGGAATACGAAATCAGCAATGCTGGGATAGAATCCATCCTTATTCACATCACTGGCCAGAATCTGCAGATCGTAATCGATGTCAAATACCTCATCACCATAGATGAAGTAGTTGGCATACAGAACTGCGTCAGCGATCTCATAAGGATACTCGTTTAAGTTCAGATCACCAGTCCAGC
>JBARPA010000052.1:0-5762 GCA_049642665.1 Candidatus Zixiibacteriota bacterium | reverse complement strand
TTTAGCACATCCGCAGCGTAGTAGGCGTCCCAGGATAGTTTCACCTTAACTTCCTGGCCCAATTCCAGATCCCCTGTACCAACAATCCAGTATGACCTTTCTGGATGGAACCTGGGCGGTACGTCTCCAGCTGTATGCCACTCTCCATGAATATCTTGAACCTCCACCACTACATGTGAGACTATTCCGGTTCTCTTTTGCCAGGGTGGTATAGCAACTTCTGGTTCAATGGGTGGCGGATCATATAAAACATTCGGCCACACTGTTCTTGTGCTGTAAGTGACAATCATGTATCCTGGTTCATCTGATTTGAAATAGTATCCATCCTTTCTTCTAATCTTGGAAAGATGATCTCTGCCCTTCTGATCGACGCAGGCAATTGGTATCAACTCCTTGTCATATCCAAAGATTCTTCCCTCAGGTGTAACCGCAACCTTGATTTCCGGCGTGTGATCCACGGCTATTAGTTTGACCCGATCTAAGTACGATACCTGGTTCTCGAACTCCCTTATTTGCAGTCGATATTCATCATTTGCGGGCACAAGAGTTTTGGATAACATGTAATAATCAGTAATATGCTGTTCCGGGTTAATCTCACAAGCAGCCAGGATAGTATTATCCTCTTCAAATTCTATACCGTTCCAGACATAGAGGAAGGGGCATCCACCACCGCCACCCCCATTTTCTTGCTGTCCATACCCATAACAATACACGTTACTACAAACACCCCCATGGTTATCAATGGTACAGTCTCTCCATCCCCGCTCGGGCTTGAAGGTCACCGTTAAGGTAGCTGATTGGTTTGGTTCAACGTGGTATGAACTGTGCGATACCGAAAACTCCGGAGAACAATCCGTTATCACCCCGTTAATAGTTCCGCAACCAGTGTTTTCGATAGTGAAGCTCATCTGAGCGCTATCACCCAAATCCACAGTGCCAAAATCCAGACTAGTAGGATCCACAACACAAATTCCTGAATTACAAATTGTAAAGCAATTATCGCTTGAATCCAGAGGCATACTGTCTACTACATCGTATATCCTTACTCGGCAGAGGCTGGATGGATTTTCGGGAACCTCCCAGTAGTAAAACCCATCATTTTCAGTAGTGTCTGCAATTGTCAGCCAGTTAACGCCATCGTCTGTGGTATATTCCAACTTAACCGGCCCATAGAAAATGTATCTTGTCCATTCAATATCTTGAAAATCACCAGGTATTAGTTCTTCAGCTCCATTGGGGTAAACAATTTCAATAGATGAATTAACAGAAACTGAGGGAGTACAATTTTGTCCTTGTTCATTATAAGCACATACTTTGTAACCATGTTTCACAGTATTACAGTTAGTTAGGTATAACCTGGTAGTGTCAGGTCCAACCTGACCTGCTGTATCGGACCCAGCAAATATTATTGTAAATCCATCCTCATTATAAGATCTGTCATTCCATTTTAGAATACAACTATCACAGCTATAGATCTGAGGGGCATTCGGTTCATAGGGGCACTCCCCTCCGTTAGAATAAGCAGTTGCCTGAGCCGGTTCGGAACAACCATCATACAAAGGGTCTGGATGATAATGATAACTTACTAACTTGTAGGAATAATATCCTCCATCCAGACAACCATTATAACCATCGTCTAAGTATTCATGTACTGAGGTATCTAATCTTGCCAGGCAAACATACCCCGAATCACTATAATCAGCAAATCCTTTCTTTCTCATAATCACAAATGAGTCTATATCACCCTGCCCCACCGGGTCTTCCCAGGTTAAATACAAAGAATTATATATTGGTTGACCATTTACTGTATTGGAAACCTCAAAAGCCGTAGGCATAGGAACGGATACTAACCATTTCACAATACAATAAGGAGGACTAATGAAGTGCCCATCCCACCAAAGTGCATGGTCTCCTCGAGCAGGTCCGTAAGGAAGTTCACCGAATGAGCCGATGTCTCCGCGCCACTTTCCTGAATAATCTAACCAACCAGGTGCTCTTGGGTCACCTAATTCATATAGGGGTAATATCATAGAATCTTGTATTGTTAGTTGGTAGTTCGCATTAGGTGTCTCATGGCATAAACAGTCATGAGTAATCGGAGCATGATAAGAGCATCTCACTCCCCCTCCAGGGTAAGAGGCATGTGAGCCATTAGGAACATATACTTTAACACTTGACAATCCCGGAGTGCCTGTCCACTGTGCATCATTTGGTTTTAGAAACTCCCATTCTTTATGATGTGCAAAAAAGAGAGCTACCACCTGAAGCGGTCCACCGCTTGGTGGCACAGCTAAACATAAAGCTATGTGTTCCCAGTCATGGCCATGTTCACCGATATACCCTGCATCACACTCAGCTTGATTATAAGTGTAATAAAACCAATACGCCACCTCAATATATTTTGACTTCCCTGGCTCGATGACATCACAAGGAAGCACATGTACATAAATTGTGCCATTGGAAACAATATCCAATGGCAGACCATGATTTTCTCCTGATTCATAAGAATAAGGAGGAGTATCGTAGTGACCTGGAATAACGAAGGGGATTTCAGAATCCCAATTATCTAATAGTAAAGTAGGCTTAAATTGTATGGCAAGCTGCATTTCATAATCATCACTCATTCCATCGCCATCTAAATCATTCTCCTCATAAGGATAAGTGGTCTGACAGTAATCATGAACACAAATAGAGCAGTAGTCGGCAAAACCTAATCGAAAGACAAAGAGTAAAATCGCCAGAATTGGCACAGTTATTCTATACATAAATTTACCCCCAATTAAAAGGTTTTTATAAACTGCAGTTTAATACAGTAGGTATCTGCTTCCAATTTTAAATTAAGTCCTTGTTTCTTCTGTAATTCCTGGTTTTGTTTCATAACCATCTTGGGCGCTCTGAAGATATCAAAACCCCAGGAACCCATGAAAAGTACTACTGCTGTGGCAGCGTAAGCCCCGGAATGATCTTCTCTGCTTTCGGTTTTACCCAATCCCTCTAAGACTGCCACAACATAAAATCCAAAGCTCATAAGCTCAGTTGCTAATAATGCAATCCCGGTTTTGGTCTCTCCTGCATAGAAATGACCTGCCCCATGCACAACAAAACCCGGAACTATAGCATAAAACAATGCTTCCTTAGGGTCTTTCAATGTCAGACTCTTATTGCTGGCATATTTCGAACTGGCGGTATCAGCCGGGCTCTGGTTTTGAACATAAAAGAATCTTAGAGAATTTTGATTTTGAGTGCTATTTTCTAAAAATCCAAATTTAGATGAGCTGGCAAAAGATTCAGTGGAGCTAATTAAAATTAAAGCTAATGCTAAAACCAAGAAAATCTTCCTCATAATAACCGCCTTCATTTTTAAATATTACATTTCTTTTATATATTAAAATTTATCATTCAAAGGTTAAATGTCAAGTTTTTTTATACAACTGGAGGTTATTCCAATTGTGTCAGGTCAGACCCAGTAGGCAAGAGCCGATAGAACAAAAAACTCTCTCTTTTAGAATTTCTTTACTAATTTCAAACAATAAAGACTTTCTTTTATTTCAAACTCAATATCAATTTTTCCACTTTTTAAAAGCTCCTCATTTCTTTTCTTGACTTCAAGGGGGGAACCGATCAGATCATAAAACCATGAGCCAAAAAATAACATGCTTCCTATCACACCCACCAAAGCTGAGTTTTCGGCAGTTTTTTCTTTGTTCGATGAGTTTTCCAATCCAGCAGCTCGGACTAACAGAAGCACTCCAAACACCTCGGTAGTGAAAAGTAGAAGAGCTGTCCTAGGCTTCCCGGCATATAGATGTCCTGTTCCATGAAGAAAAAATCCTGGAAAAATGGAATAAAATAATGCTTTATTAGAATCTTTCAATCTTAGGTTTTTATTTTGTAGATACTTCGAATTTGAAGTATCAGAAACGCTTTGGTTTTGGGCATAAAAGAATCTTAAAGAATTTTGATTTTGAGAGCTATCTGCTAAAAATCCAAATTTAGATGAGTTAGCAAAGACGTTAGAATTAATAATTAAAATTAAAGCGAATACTAAAACGAAGAAAAGCTTTTTCATAATAACCGCCTTCATTTTTAAGTTCATATTTACTTTAATCTATTGATAATAAATCACTTAAAAATTGAATTGTCAAGCTTTTTTTATATAATAGGAGATTATCCCTGTTGTGTCAGGTCTTGCTCATGGTTTAACATGAGTGTGACCTGACACATACGCAACAAGGCTGTCAGGTCACACCCGCCAAGGTGGGCAAGACCTGATAGAACAAGAAACATGTGAAAGCATAAATCCTTTTCTATATAAAAAACATACTTGTCTTATCATTTCTTAGTTACTATTATAGATGGGAGAATGAAAAGACCTATCCTTATAATTTTCTGTTTTTTATTTTTGATTTTTCCGAGTTTATCTTTAGCTCAGGAAAGCTCAGATTCGGTTTCGGTTCAACTGAAGAATAAATCGCCCATGGGTGCTTTAATGCGATCTGTTGCTTTCCCGGGCTGGGGGCAGTTTTATAATGAAAAATATCTTAAAGCGGCTTTGATTTTTGGGGTGGAGACCACCTACATAGTCCTGGCAGCTGATGAATGGAGAAAAACGAATTTTCACAAAAAAAACTTTCAATCCGCACCCCCTTATTCAGCTGAGCAGTACTGGGAGTTCGATCAATACCAGTTTCACCGCGATCGCCGAAATCTTTATCTCTGGGTCGTCTCCGGCATAGTATTTTTAAGCATGTTCGATGCCTACGTGGATGCCCATCTTTACAGCTTCGACAAGGAGAAGATGGAGGACTTGAAAGTTGAACTTTTGCCAGAATTTGACAAAGGTCACGGGGTAAAGGTTCTGTTTTCCTTGAACTTCTAATTTTAAAGCAGATATTTGGACAGATCTATTTTGTATTGGGATGGATCCAGGCTCTGAACAATATGTCTGCGGTATTCGCCCGTGGTTTCATCTTTCTCCCTCAAATCCACCTCCAGCGTAGTTTCCATTTCTCCTTTTTTATCCGCAATAATTCTTACCACGGGTCGAGCCAAGTCATCCGAGTTGACCTTTAAGATCAAACCCAGCTCACCCTGGTTCAAAAAGACCAGGGTGCCTACCGGATAGATCCCTACCACGTTAATGAAAACCTTTAAAAGCACCGGATCATAAAATCTGCCCTGGCGGTAGAGCATTTTTTTCAAAGCCTCATCCGGTGAAATGGGGCTTTTTAGGTAGACTCTGCCTGAGGTCATAGCGTCATAAGCATCGGCTATGCTAACAATTCTTGAAAAAAGATTTAACTCTCTTGGTCTTTTGATCTCCGGATAGCCCGAGAGATCCAAATTAAGATGGTGTTCAAATGCCACTATAATCGCTCTTTGGCAATATTCATCGGGGCTGCGGATTCCCAGGAGACTTTTGGCCCCAAAGATGGGATGTTTTCTTATCATATTCCAGTCATTCTCATCGAACTCAGAAGGCTTGGTGATGAGGTCATGAGGAAGCTTTATCTTTCCAACATCGTGGAACAAAGCTGCAAAGCCCAGCTCGGATACCCTTTTTTTATCCAGTCCTAATCGCATTCCAAAAAGAATAGACAGCACACAGACAGTGGCGGAATGAACATAGGTGTATTCGTCGAAATTTTTTATAGCGGTAAATCCCAGAAACGTCTCCTCGTCCTCTATGATTCGATCGACTAACTTCTGGACCACTCTCTTAAGCTTGACTACAGGTACCACCTTACCTGACTCCACATATC
>JBARPA010000051.1:0-3757 GCA_049642665.1 Candidatus Zixiibacteriota bacterium | reverse complement strand
CACCTGCACCAATCATTCTCCAATCCCAGACACCCTAATTTATATTGCTTCTAACCCGATCTCTAGGAAAACCTATTCGATTTATATTGTAAATGTAAGCATTTGTGCAAGTCTGTCAAGCACTTTTTAAGAGACTCCCCCTTTTTTATCGCAGCATGTAGGTCTGGAGCTATATGCTCCTGATTTCTTTTGGTGTCAGTTGCACAGGGCACCTGACCTACAAACTAAGGTGGGATGACATCCTGAAAACTCACCCCCTAAACCCCTCTCTTTCTAAGAGAGGGGGAATAAAAGGGGGTGAGTTCAAAGAACCTGCTAGTTTTTTTTCAAGAAGGTAAAGCACAAAGGATCACACACCCTGGTATTAATGCCTTCCATAAAACAATTCTTTAGCAACTCTTTTAGAGAAGAACCATATTTAAAAAAAAGGGGAGGGACAAAATCAAGTAACTACCCAGCCAAGCATTTAAGATGAGACTTTAAGAGAATTATTTCTTCTTCTCTTTGAGCCGTCTGACTGAGTTGGACTTGCATTTGGGGCAGGCACGCTCCACCAGAGGTCCCTTGGGGTCATAGGGCATCTTGAACTCGTGCCAGCATCTTAAACATTGAAATGTTGCTTCTTCTGCCATTGTAAATCTTTTTTTCTCACCAGAACCAGGTTTAAAACTGGTTCTGGTAAAATTATCTATGAAGCTGCGGCTGCAGCTTTGGCTTTTGCTGTTCTTTTAGTTCCTTTAGGTTTCCAATCGGAGAGTGCTTTTTTCGTATCTTCTATTTCCTGGGCGGTGACCTTTTTTCTCATCTCCTCCAGCTCTCTCATTACCAGAGCCCATTTCTGGCCCTCAGCTGCGGAGATCCATTCCAGCTGTAGCCTTTCCGGCCGAATTCCCTTTCTCTCCAGCTTGTCCCAGAGTTTCTCCACCCTTTTCTGGGTCCAGCGATTGGCATCGATATAATGGCAATCGGCAAAGTGACATCCGGAAACCAGAACAATGGGTGAGCCTTTGGCAAAAGCGTATAAGATGAACTGTTCATCCACTCTGCCGGAGCACATAGTTCTTATAATCCTCCCGGTGGCAGGATACTGCAATCTGGACATTCCGGCATTATCTGCACCCTGATAGGAACACCAGTTGCAGGCAAAGATAACCACCCTATCCTGGGGATTCTCCTCTAAGATGGCGTCAACCTCTGCAAATATCTGCTGATCGGTGAAGTGCTTCATGGTAATAGCACCTAAAAGACACTCAGCACCACAGGTTCCGCATCCGGCACAGGCAGCCTCGATTATCTCAGCCGGTATCTTCTTTTTCCTGTCCACGGTTATAGCCTTAAAGGGACAGGCATTATAACATATGCCACAGGAAGTACATTTTTCCGGGTCCACAAGTGATGTTATGGCTTCCACTGTAATCTTATCTGAGGATAAGAGGATCTCAGCCCGGGCTGCAGCTGCTGCAGCCTGGGTTACAGAGTCTTTCACGTCCTTGGGGGATTCACTGCAACCTGCCAGAAAAACACCCCGGGTAGGTGCGTCCACAGGTTTCAATTTGGGATGGGATTCCATATAAAACCCGTCTGAAGTCTTGGATAAGGTCAGAAGCTTCTGAACCACATCGCCATCCTGTCTGGGTATTACACCAATAGATAAAACCATCATATCCAGCTCATGTTTTTCCACTTTACCAGTGGTGGTGTTCTCCACGGTTAATATCAAATTCCCGGTTTTGGGATCCTCATACACATCCCCGGGAATCCCTCTGATATATTTGACACCAGCCTCCTTGCTTCGGTTGAAAAGGTCCTCGAAACTTTTTCCAAAAGCCCGGATGTCCATATAGAAGACTTTAATATCGATATCCGGATAATGATCCTTCAAAAGAACCGAATCCTTGATGGTGTTCATGCAGCAGACGTTGCTGCAATAAGGATTACCCCTTTTCTGGGACCTGGAACCGACGCACTGGATAAATCCGATGGTCTTAGGGGTTTTCTGGTCAGTGGGCCGGATGAAGTGGCCGTCAACAGGACCTCCAGCGCAGATCAACCTCTCAAACTCCATGGAGGTTATCACGTTCTCATACCGGGTATATCCATACTCATCCAGCTCAGTGGGATCATAAACATCCATTCCCGTGGCAACCACAACGGCTCCCACCTCTATATCCAGGATCTGATCCTGCATATCATAATCTATACACTTTTTATCGCAGACCTCCAAACATTTACCGCAGGCAATAGGATTAATCCCCAGGCAAGCTTCCATATCGATCACGTAAGCAGAGGGAACAGCCTGAGGCATCTGCATGTAAATTGCCCTTCTCGAGGAGAATCCCATCTGATTCTCATCCGGAACCACTACCGGGCAAACCTTGACACACTCCTCGCAGGCGTTGCACTCGTTCTCATCCACATATCTGGCTTTTTTCCTGATCTTAACCCTGAAGTTTCCCACATAGCCTGCCACATCTTCCACCTCGGAGTAAGCCAAAAGAGTTATGTTGGGATGCCGACCGGCATCCATCATTTTGGGTCCGAGTATTCATATGGCACAGTCCATGGTGGGGTAGGTCTTGTCCAGCTGAGCCATCAGACCGCCGATGGAGGGCTGCTTTTCCACCAGATAGACGTGAAATCCAGTATCCGCCAGATCCAGTGCTGCCTCAATACCTGCCACTCCACCTCCGATAACCAGGGCCTTGTTAGTAACCGGAACCTCCTTTTCTATCTGAGCTTCCAGATACCTGGCTCGAGCTACTGACACCCGGACAATATCTTTTGCCTTCTGGGTGGCAGCTTCCCGATCGTGCAGGTGCGCCCAGCTGCAGTGCTCCCGAATGTTAGCCATCTCAAAAAGATAGGGATTTAATCCAGCATCGGATACGCATTTTCTGAAAGTAGGTTCGTGCATAAGGGGAGTGCAGGATGCCACCACCACCCGGTTCAGGTTGTTTTCCTTGATATGCTTTTTAATCTCCTCCTGTCCGGGTTCAGCACAGGTGTAGCGGTTCAAGACAGAAACCTTAACGTCCGGAAGCGTCTCCGCATATTTTCGGACCTCCTCGCAGTCCAAAGACCCGGCGATATTTAGACCGCACTCACATACGAATACGCCTACTCGAAGTTCATCTTCCTTCGGCATCTTTAACCTCCTAACGCTGATGCCAACATAGTTGTCAAATCTATAATTTTCATTTTTATATCCTCAGGATAATTTTCCTCGCTTTGGGCGCACAGGAAATGAATCTGACATTTAGGGCAGGAAGTGATTAAAACCTCAGCTCCGGTGGATTTGGCCTCTTTCAACCTGTCCAGCTGAATCCTTTTGGAATACTGATCGCAGTTCATCCAGGAGCTGGTTCCACAGCAAACAGCATTTTTGCCCGATCTTCTCATCTCCTGAAATTCTAACTCCGGTATGGAAGTGATAATCTTTCTGGGATTATCGTAGTTGTTAAGGAATCTTCCCAATCTGCAGGCATCCTGATAAGTTACTTTTTCCTTTATTGGCTTAAGTTTCAAGTTATTCGAGGAAAGCTTTTCCGCAATCAAATCATATATATGGATCACCTCAAAATCGAACTCGTCCAGATGATTGGGATAATCCTGCCTGAAACAGCTCAAACCCTCGGGACAGGAGACCACTATCTTTTTAACTCCTGATTTTTTGAACTCAGCTGAATTATGTTGAGCCAGCTTCTTGAAGTTCTTTATATCCCCTGACCACAGAAGGTCATGCCCGCAGCATCTTTCA
>JBARPA010000050.1:0-2330 GCA_049642665.1 Candidatus Zixiibacteriota bacterium | reverse complement strand
GAGTTTATCTCCCCCCTTTTTGTTTTTGGTCGATTGGTATCTGATGATCGGTAGTTCGTAGGTCAGGTGCCCTGCGTACCTGACGGCAAAACTGGGCCTACCGGGTGAATTAAACCCCTCGGGCGGAGCCTGTTTCGAGCCGCTGCTTTCCCTCAAATTTCGCTTGACTTTTTAGGATTACCAGGTTATTATTCCATTACAGCAAGAAGATATACTTCTCGTCTGGTTAGAAACTTCTGTTTTTTGGGCGGATTCTGCTGCTGGCAATGGTGCTAGATGGTTAGGTGTCTTTGCTGGTTTTTGAGCAGTCAAAGGAATTGGGGCTGAACCTCTTTTTCAAGGAGGTGGGAATGGTGCTTTGATTGAGCGCAGAATTTTCCAAAAGGGGGAACTTTTTCTTCACTGAAAGATTAACCTTTAAACCAAACGAGGTGCATGATGCGACGCAAAAACTTTATTCTTATGCTCGGCGTAGTGTCGCTGTCCCTTGTCGCTTTTGTTTTGTTGGTCCACAGCCTCAATACCCGGGCCATTGGAGAAGAAAGGGAAAACGTGCAGGCGACTCCCTTTGCTGAAGGTCAAATGGCGGGCCAGGATCAGGTTTACAATAATATTCCGCCGGAAAATCAACCGCCGGAGGGCCGTTGGATTCCGCTGGCCAGTGATCCGCAGGATGTTGGAAATGAAGAGGATGACATTAAAACTGTATTTTATCAGGTCTATTCTGGTATACTCTACTTCAAAGTGGTGCACTATGGAAACTGGGTGGACGGCAACGTGAGGGATCTAATATATCTGGATATAGATCAAAATGCAAGTACAGGGTTGTCCATTCAGGGCATAGGAGCAGAAATTTGTTATAGGATAAAGAGCTGGTTCGGACACACGAATGTGGTTCGATACTGGAGTTCGGGCGAGGAGTGGGAGCCTTATGACTATACCGATATTCCGAGTGTCGGAAACACCTATGTTGTAGGCAAGCATCTATGCTTTTTTTGCCATGACAGTCTTGCACCACAAGTTGGGACTTTTGACCTTTTCCTATACAATGAATATTATCCCCATGATTATGTGCCAGACACGGGACACCTCACTTTAGACGTATGTTTCTGCGCTGACCCCAATGCGGACGGGGTAGCCGACATAGTTGACGTGGTTTATCTGATCAATTACGTACTGAAAAGCGGGCCAGGGCCACAGTGCCGATAGCAGGAGGATAAGCGGTAAGCCTGTTAAGTATATTATTGTTGTGTCAGGTCACACTCGCCAGGGTTGCCAAGACCTGACAGAACAAGAAATTAGCTTTTGGTAGTTAGATAAATCAGAGCGCGGACGGGCGGACCTCCACGCCCATTCACACTAAAGTCGTGTAGTGCGGAGTTTATCTCCCCCCTTTTTGTTTTTGGTCGATTGGTATCTGATGATCGGTAGTTCGTAGGTCAGGTGCCCTGCGTACCTGACGGCAAAACTGGGCCTACCGGGTAGATTAAACCCCTCAGGCGGAGCCTGTTTCGACCTGCTGTTCCCCCAAAATTTGACTTGACTTTTTGAGATTATCCTGTTATTATTCCATTACAGCAAGAAGATATACTTATCATCTGCTTAAGAGCTTTTGTTTTGAAATAGTTCACAGATTCAAACCAAAAACCTTTTACCCGGAGGTACTGATGTACCAGTTTAAAGAGTCTTTATGGGGGATGATTCTGCTGGTGGCAGGAGTGGCACTTTTG
Source organism: Candidatus Zixiibacteriota bacterium (assembly GCA_049642665.1). Classification (GTDB taxonomy): domain Bacteria; phylum Zixibacteria; class MSB-5A5; order MSB-5A5; family SM23-73-2; genus CAYURP01. Next base: position 600 of record JBARPA010000050.1, on the reverse strand, counting down.
GTTTGCCCGCCGGCCTCAGCTCAAGGGAATCTGGATTTCTCCCCTTTTACTTCTCCGCTGTTGAATCCTGATCCCATCCCCTTCGCTCCAGCGGTCAACTATGGTGTAGGGTGGGGTGCTCGGTCTGTTTTTTGTGCGGATTTAGATGGGGATTTAGACCTAGACCTGGCCGTGGCAAATGAGTGGGACTACGATGTCTCCATCTTGAAGAACAACGGTGATGGAACCTTCCAGACCAAAGTTGACTATGGTGTAGGAGATCATCCTCGGTCTGTTTTTTGTGCTGATCTGGACGGGGATTCAGATTTAGACCTGGCCGTGGCAAATGCGAACGGCAACAATGTCTCCATCTTGAAGAACAACGGTGATGGAACTTTCCAGCCCAAAGTTAACTATGGTACGGGAAACGGACCTGCTTCTGTTTTTTGCGCGGACCTGGATGGGGACTCAGATTTGGACCTTGCCGTGGCAAATTACTATTCCAACACTATTTCCATCTTGAAAAACAATGGCAATGGAACTTTCGAGACGAAGGTTGATTATGGTGCAGGAGGCGGCCCTTTTTTTGTTTTTTGTGCTCATCTGGACGGGGGATCATAT
>JBARPA010000049.1:0-2404 GCA_049642665.1 Candidatus Zixiibacteriota bacterium | reverse complement strand
CCATGAAGATAGAGAAATTCAGCCCGGCCTATTTCAAGCTCATATCTATCAAGCCAGAAATTAGTAAATACCTGGCCTTAGGCGAGAAAGTCATCTTCGCCTTGAATGGAACAGCAGTGGAGATATCAGACCAGGGAAAAACAGAACTGGATCAGGAAGACCTGAACAGATTGTTCTAATATATTATATAACATAAAACTCCCATCAAAATGTAGGGGCGGATCTCCGTGTCCGCCCCTCTCGTTCTGTCGTTGGTGGTGGAATTGTCGTCAAGACCCGTTCCGGGGATTTCCACCACCTTACGGTATCACAGGTTGTCCCAACCTGTGATAAGGAACGGCCTTAGCGTCGGGCTTCATGCCCGACGAAAGAGTGGTGGACAGGTCGCCCGACCTATCCACAAAGGTTACTTGCCAGGTCAGGGGACCCGGCAAGCACTGTAGATTAAACCGCGTAGGGGTGAAGTTCAACTTCACCCAAGATTTTTTAAATATTTACTTGACTTTAGGAAATTCTCACATTATTAATCCGGCAGAAAGAAAAATACCTATAGTTACGGTAAAGGGTTTTATTGTTTTGGTAGCATCCTGCTGGGCTGATCTTTTGAAATAGTTCACAGAGTTTATTTAAAACCTTTTACAGGGAGGTGTTTATGTCCCGGTCCAAAAAGACTTTTTGGGGCATAATCTTGCTGTTAGCTGCAATGCTGTTTTGCATTCACTTGGTGCTTTCAGCAGAAGAGAAACTGAATGACTCTATCCCTTCTCAACACATTACATCATATTCTAATCCCGATTCTATCCCCTTCGCTCCTGCAGTCAACTATGAGGCGGGATGGAATGCCTGTTGCGTTTTTTGCGCGGAATTAGATGGAGATCCGGGTCCAGACTTAGCTGTGGCGAATTACAATTACGACGGTACTGTTTCTATATTGAAGAATAACGGCGATGGGACTTTTCAAACTGCAGTAAGTTATGTAGCAGGGATTGAACCTCGCTCTGTTTTCTGTGCGGATTTAGATGGAGACTCACATACGGACTTAGCTGTCGCAAATAATAGTAGCCATAGTGTTTCCATCTTAAAGAACAACGGGGAGGGTTCTTTTCAACCCAAAGTTGACTACGGTACAGAGATGCGGCCTCATTGGATCTTTTGTGCCGATTTAGATGGAGATTTTGATTTGGACTTAGTTGTCACATGTACTGGGGGCGACAATGTTTCTATCTTGAAGAACAATGGCGATGCCACTTTCCAAACCGCAGTTAACTATGACACAGGAGATGATCCTTATTCTGTTTTTTGTGCCGATCTGGATGGAGATTCAGATCTTGACTTGGCTGTGGCAAACGGTTATTTTTACACCGGCAATGTTTCGATCTTAATGAATAACGGAGATGGCACTTTTCAACCCAAAGTTGACTATGATGCAGGAGCTGCTCCATGGTCTGTTTTTTGTTCGGATTTAGATGGAGATACAGATTTGGATTTGGCTGTGGCAAATGTTAGTAGCTACAATGTTTCCATTCTCAAAAACATAGGGAATGGAGGATTTCAAACTGCAGTCAACTACGGTGCAGGAGATCAGCCTTATTCTGTTTTTTGTGCAGATTTGGACGGGGATTTAGATGCGGATTTAGCCGTGGCAAATCGAGGAAACAACAATGTCTCAATTTTAAGGAACAATGGGGATGGATCTTTTCAAGCCAAGGTTGACTATGTTGTAGGTGATAATGCTTTGTCCGTTTTTTGTGCGGATTTAGATGGAGATTCAGATTTGGATTTAGCCGTTGCAAATCCTTACAGCCATAATGTTTCTGTCCTAATAAACTTAACCAATGCTGGCCCAAGTTGCTATTCGTTAATCTCCCCCATTAATGATGATTCCGTGAAAACACCGGTAACTCTTAGTTGGCTACCTTCAATCGACCCTGACCCGAATGACACTGTTCGATATGATCTATATCTTGGCCGTTCTGCTGTATTTAGCCCAGAGTCGACTGCGGTTTATGATAGCCTGACTGATACTACTTTTACAGAAAGCCTTGACACTAAGCTGTGGTATTGGAAAGTAAAAGCCTATGACAAATGGGGAGCAGTGAGGTGGTCTGATGAGACGTGGAGTTTTTATGTTTATGTATGTGGGGATGCTAATGGAAATGGAGAGGTAACTATTGCAGATGTGGTATATCTGGTTAATTATGTGCTGAAAAATGGTCCTGCTCCTGTTCCGCTTGCATCAGGGGATGTGAATTGTGATGGTGTTGTCGACATCATAGATGCTGTGTATCTGGTGAATTATCTGTTCAAGAGTGGTCCTCCACCCTGCTGAGAATGCCAAAAGTAGTCTGTGCAAGCTCAGAATAGACAACCGCATTGTAGTTGCCCAATTCATTGGGCTTCTTTT
>JBARPA010000048.1:0-2954 GCA_049642665.1 Candidatus Zixiibacteriota bacterium | reverse complement strand
TCAAGGCATTGATCTATCTGGCAGATGCTAAGGTCGGAGGCATAGTGGTGGGTGGAGGGGCTCCCATTGTTTTGTTGTCCAGGTCGGACACAGCCCAGATGAAGCTTTATTCCATGGCACTGGGAGCAGCGATCTGTTGAGAGTTTAGAGTTGAGAGTAAAGAGTAAAGAGTAAAGAAAGGTAGTCCGCGGTCGGCAGCCCACCGACGGACGACGAAAAAATAGAAAGGAATAAAATGAGAATAGCATTAGGTGCGGATCATAGAGGATACAAGGTAAAGGATAAAATAATAAAACATCTTGAATCAAAAGGATATGAAATAGAAGATTTTGGCACCAATTCCGAGGAATCCGTGGATTACACAGATTATGCAATTAAGGTGGGAGAATCAGTTGCCAAAAATAAATCGGATCGGGGCATACTGGTCTGCTGGACCGGTATAGGAATGTGCATCGCTGCTAACAAGGTTAAGGGGGTAAGAGCTGCTTCGTGCTTGAACAAGGAAGCTGCTCAATTAACCAGGCAGCATAACGATTCCAATGTCCTTTGTCTTTCAGCCAAGTTTACATCCGAGGACCAGCTGTTCGAAATTGTCGATACCTGGCTTGAGACCGAATTCGAGTGCGGAAGGCATTTAAGGCGAGTAAAAAAGATTACAGATTACGAAAAATCATCTGATTCCATAACTATTCTTTGACAAAATGCTCTATAGTATAATTCGGTATCACAGGTTGAGACAACCTGTGATACCGGGGAATATTTTGGAGGGGGAAGCTCCACACCTTGGGGCAGGGGATCTTCGACTTTAACTTCGCTGGGTCAACCTGCCTGCCCGGCAGGGAAGGTTGACACTCCATTCTTTTTATTTGACAAAATCACTTTTGATATTTACATTAATTAAAAATCAATAAGGACGAGCAAAACAAAAGTGTTTTTGGTTACAAAAGAATGAATACGTATATAAAGAAAAAGGAGTGATATAAATGAGTATCTTGAAACAAATTGATCCTGAAGTATGGGAGGCTATCTACGGGGAGACTAAACGGCAAGCTGAAACCCTGGAGCTTATCGCCTCGGAGAACTTTGTGGATGATGCGGTTATGGAAGCTACTGGCTCGGTTATGACTAATAAATACTCTGAAGGATACCCGGGTAAAAGATACTACGGCGGGTGTCAGTATATGGACGTGGTGGAAAACCTGGCCCGGGACAGAGCTAAAGAGCTTTTCGGATGCGAGCATGCCAATGTTCAACCCCATTCCGGTTCCCAGGCTAATATGGGTGTGTATTTTGCAGTAATGAAACCAGGCGACACTATGCTGGGTCTAGATCTTTCTCACGGTGGGCATCTGACTCACGGTCATCCGGTGAACTTCTCAGGTAAGTTTTTCAATGTTGTTCCCTATGGGGTGGACAAGGAAACCGAGGTAATAGATTACAATGAGCTGATGAAGATCGCCAAAGAAGCCAAGCCCAAGATGATCGTGGGCGGTGCGTCTGCTTATCCCCGGGAGCTGGATTTCGCTAAATTCAGGGAGGTGGCAGATGAAGTGGGAGCACTGCTTATGGTGGATATTGCTCACATCGCCGGTTTGATAGTTGCAGGTGTTCACCAATCACCCGTACCCTATGCGGATTTTGTAACTACCACCACGCATAAAACCCTGAGAGGGCCCCGGGGTGGTATGATTATGTGCAAGAAAAAATATGCCAAGGATCTGGATCGGGAGATCATGCCCGGAATCCAGGGCGGTCCTCTGATGCACATAATCGCTGCTAAGGCTGTGGCTTTTAAAGAAGCGATGAGCCCGGAATTCAAAGAATATCAGCACCAGATAGTAAAAAATGCCAAAACGCTGGCTCAGGAGTTAGTTAACTATGGGCATCATGTGGTCTCAGGCGGGACCGATACCCATCTTATGCTGGTAAGTTTTATTGGAAAAAATATGACCGGAAAAGTGGTGGAGGAGGCACTGGAAAAAGCCGGTATTACGGTGAACAAAAACACCGTTCCCTTTGACCCACAGAAACCGTTTGTAACCTCTGGGATAAGAATAGGCACACCCGCCCTGACCACCCGGGGTATGAAGGAACCGGAGATGAAAAAGGTGGCTTCATTTATCCATGAGGTGATCTCCAATATCGGAGATGAGGAGGTATACCAAAAAGTTAGAAAAGAGGTTTTAGAACTATGCCAAAGGTTCCCTCTGTATAAGGATAAGCTAAAAAACAAATAAAAATTCTGGAGTGTCAAGCCCCCCGCAAAATGCGGGGGATTTACGACTTCAGTTTGACCCAGGAGGTCTTTCAGATGAAAAAGAGAATAATATTTAAAAAGCTCAGTTCATTAGTTGAGTCGGGCAAGGAAAGAGATGAGGTGCTAAAAGAGGTGGTAGCGCTTTTGAAAAACAATTTCTCCTATTATAACTGGGTGGGAATCTATTTGATGGAAGGGGAGGAGTTAGTTTTAGGTCCTTTCCTGGGCAAGCCCTCTCCCCATACCCGAATAACTTTAGATAAGGGAATTTGCGGTGCAGCTGCCAAAGGGAAAAAGACCATAATAGTGTCCGATGTAAGTAAAGATACAAGATACCTGACCTGCGCCCCGGAGACCAAATCGGAGATAGTGGTGCCCATAATGAAAGGCGATAAGCCGATCGGAGAAATAGACGTAGACTCAGATACCAAGGCTGCCTTTAAACGTTCAGATAAGGATATACTGGAGAGAATAAGCTTGACCCTGTCAACACTATTCTGATTTATATTTAATTGGGTTACAATAAGATAGGGCACAGCTTTAAACTTATTCCTTAAATCCAGAATTCGTTAATCTCACATCAACTGTGTTTTTATAATCTGACTTTTATTATACTATCTAAGAACCCGGCAAAAAGTATTTGACTTCTGGGCTTGTTGGATTATATTATAACTGTAACCGCTCTTTTCTGTTATTC
>JBARPA010000047.1:0-1815 GCA_049642665.1 Candidatus Zixiibacteriota bacterium | reverse complement strand
AATAACCACTGCCCTCTCGATGTAGTTTTCCAGCTCCCTCACGTTTCCGGGCCAGTGATATTCCATAAACATCTGGAAGACCTTCTCCGAGATTCCCTTGATATTGCGATCGTTTTCCTTTCTGTATTTGTCCAGGAAATATTCGGCTAAAGGAATGATGTCCTCTTTTCTTTCCCTTAAAGACGGGATATGGATGGGGATTACGTTTAATCGAAAATACAGGTCTTCCCTGAATTTGCCTTTTTGTATCAGGTCCGGGAGGTTCTGATTGCTGGTGGAGATTATCCGCACATCCACCTGAATGGTTTCACCTGATCCCACTCGCTCGAATTCTCTTTCCTGCAATACCCTTAAAAGCTTGGCCTGAAGTGATGGGGTGATCTCCGATATCTCGTCTAAAAGCAGGGTTCCCTGATGGGCCAATTCAAACTTCCCTGCGGTCTGTTTTATGGCACCGGTGAAGGCTCCCTTCTCGTGACCGAAAAGCTCTGATTCCATCAGATTCTCAGGTAAAACCGCACAATTTACCGCTATAAAAAGCTTATTCTTTCTTGGACTATTGTAATGTATGGCTTTGGCAATTATCTCCTTACCGGTTCCCGACTCACCGGTTATCAGAACAGATGATCTGCTGTCAGCTATGGAACCCACCATTTCGAAAACCTTCTGCATCTGGGGGGATTTTCCGATTATGTTTTCGAACCGATATCTGCCCTCAACCTCGGAACGCAAAAGTTTAATTTCCCATTCCAGCCTTTTATACTCAAGCGCCCTTTTTATTTTGAGCTCTATATCATCTGCTGAGAAGGGTTTGCTGATGTAATCAAATGCCCCTAATTTCATGGCCTCTACTGCATTCTCTATGGTTCCGTAAGCGGTCATCAGCATCACCTTGGCCTGGGGCGAGTTATCCTTGACCGCTTTTAAAAGCTCCATTCCGCTCATTTTGGGCATACGGATATCAGAGAGGATAACATCATACTCCTGGGATTTGATTTTTTTGAAAGCCTCATCCCCGGTGGAGGCTGAATCTACAAAATAGTTAGAGCGGCGAAGGGTCTCGTCCAGAAATTCCCTCATCAAATTGTCATCATCCACCACTAATATTTTTGCCTGAGCCAAGTTGTCTCCTTTTAATTACCAATAATCATTTGTTCTTTTCGGAAAGCTAACTGTAATTGTCGTTCCCTTACCCGGCTGGCTTTCTATTTCCACGCTCCCTTTATGTGCCTCCACGATCTTTTTCACCGTGGAAAGCCCCAGACCAGTTCCTCCATCTTTGGTAGTGAAAAAGGGAGTGAAAAGCTTCTCCTTTGTTTTTTTATCCATTCCCTCGCCATTATCGGAAATCTTTAAAATCACGTTGTCTTCCTGCTTCAGGGGAATTGACTCTGAGTAAACGTCGATATCTCCGCCTTTGGGCATAGCCTGAACCGAGTTGCGCAGAACGTTGAGAATCACCTGGCGGAATTGCTCCGAATCGATACAGCACTCGATCCCTTCTTTGGGAAAGTGTTTTCGAAGGGAGATATTTTCGCTTTGGGACGATATATCCATCTGGAAAAAGTTCAAGGTGTCATTGAGAAATTTTACGAAATCCAGCTTCTGAGGATTAAGTTTGACCGCCTTGGTGTAGTTTAAAAGATTAATCACCAACCGATTCAAAATCTCCACCCCTTCAATTATTTTATTAACCAATCTCTTTCGGGGATCATCAGGTTCTAAATCTCGTTCCAGAAGGGCTGCAAAACCGGCTATTCCTCCCAGGGGGTTTCTAACCTCATGAGCTACTGTGGCTGCCATCTCCCCTAAAGC
>JBARPA010000046.1:0-2219 GCA_049642665.1 Candidatus Zixiibacteriota bacterium | reverse complement strand
GGCTGATATTGTTAACCGATACACAGGTCTCACCCTCCAAGTAGTTATAACTGTTAGGGGACGAGGTGGAATTAAAATTGAAATTAACTGAACTTCCCGGGAAAGGATCTCCAGTATCTCCACGGTTGATGCTTTTCTCGAGCTGCCACAATCCATCCGCTTGTTTTAAAGCCACCTTATAATGACCGTATTGGGTATAGCCAGGATACCATTGACAGTTATTATAAGAAATAGTTTCATCCACATGCCAGATCAGAATTCCGGAAGCAGAAAGGTGGGAATCGTAGCCGATCTTTTGTCGATTCTCAACCAGAAAGTATTCATTACCAGATTCTCCGAAACTCCATAGTTTGTATACGGCATCGACCCGTTCCACTGCAGGTACTGCCATTTCCAGGAAATTATCACAAATTACAATTGGCTCGGTAAATCCCAGTTTATACCTGCACCAGGCATCAGGATGGGCCGGGGAAGAGCCCGAATAACCGTTCCAGGATCCATAAGCCATAACGCTCCATTCTCCAATCCCTTTGGAGTCCCCGTCAATATCATAAAGATCAGGCAACCCAAAGATATGACCCAGCTCATGACAGAATACCCCAATGGTCATATCACTGGAGGAATACCAGTATTCTGGCTGTATGGTATAATCCCTGACAGCTACTCCGTCGCCGGAAACTAAAGGCAGGGGCAGAGACCATTTATGGGACCACATATCACTGGGATTTCCGGTCAGCTCAGCGCCCGAGCCAGAATGAATTACTACCACTGCATCAACCAAACCATCAGAATCATTGTCATATTGAGACAAATCGATCATAGAATCCACAAGACCCACCAGATCTTCCACCAATTTCTGGGAGTTATAGGGGTAGTATCCCAGTCCATGCTGATAATTAACATAGTGATCATAAGTTTGTGGAGCTCTTAACCAGCCAATATCTGACGGTAGGTCTGTTGGAATTATATTCAAATTTCCATAGGAGATCTCCCTATAGTAATCTCCCACCGAATTGGATTCCTGGGAAAATATCAAGGAATCGAAATATTCTGGATCGGTTATGGAGATATTATCCGAGAAATCGACTAACAGCACCAGAGGTTTGAACTCACCGAACGGGGCTGTGCCTTTCCTGTATAGGGAATTAACCGGATGATAAGTGGGTGAGTTAATTCCCCTTTCCTGAAAGCTACTCTGCTGGATTAGATAAGGTACTGCCACTTTGCCCTGTTTGAACTGTTCCGTTAGATCTGGATGAGGAGGCATAGCTAAACCGGTACAGAAGGTGAATAGCACAAGTTTAACTATCTGAATGGTAATCCATCTTAGGGCTTTTGGTTTCATCTTCTCTCTCCTCATTTGATTTCAAACCAGCAGGTTAAGGCAAAAGAGATCCCCCTGCCCCCAGAGGGAAAAACTCCCTTTGGAGTGGACAATCCAAAATCAAGGTGAGAGGAACCCAGATCAACTCCCATACCTGTAGCAAAGCTAAAACCCTGCTTTCCTCCTAAAGAGATCCCGCTTCTTAGAGGAAACCAGGACAATAGATAATACTCAATACCAAAAGACAATTCAGGCGTTCTGGAGGAACCGGCGCAGTTTTCAAATCCCTGTTTCCAGTTGAAGGAAAGTGTTAGCTTAGAAGTTTTTCGAGATAAGCCCAGATTGATTTCTGCAGGAAGGTGGGTAACAAAAGAGCCCAAATCCCTTTCATAGTTTTCCTCTTGTTTTACAGAATCCTCATCGAAATTTTCCAAGGTAAGGGAATTGACAATAATTTCATAACCCCTCTTTTTAGCATTTTTTTCCCATTTTATCTGATTCAATGGATTAAAAACAGAAATACCCAAAGTGTATTTTTCGCTGAGAAAGGTGGCCAATCCAAAATCGAGTCCATAGCCCTCTCCGCCCATTGCTTCCTTTGAGACAAAACTGGCCTCCCCTTCGATTTCCGTTTCACGGGTGATAAAGTCACCTTCAGCTTTGAGGGTCTTCTGATAAGCAATCCCTTTAATCCATTTCAGGTTAATCCCGGCATATATATCTTTATTTTTTATCTTAAAAACCTTTCTGCCATGAGAAAAAATTAAGCTGAAATAAGCACAGGCCTCTGAGTTAGCCTGATCCAGAATTACATCTTCATCCAGCTTATTTCCAAAAAGCAGAAGTTCAAATGGCGCTTTGGGAACGGAAAGGAAAGATATCCCTGACAGTTGGG
>JBARPA010000045.1:0-2129 GCA_049642665.1 Candidatus Zixiibacteriota bacterium | reverse complement strand
AGAAAAAGGAAAACAACAGCTTCAATGGATTCATCCAAAAACAACTTTAAGCATACCCAAGGCATTGTTCTTACAAAGAGTATCACAAGATAGAAGAATTGTAGTAATGGGTTACTCTGGTTCTGATACCTTTGACATTATGCCTATTCTCACAGCCAGTGAATTTGGTTGTAGTGGATTGTGGGTTGAGTATGGGGGTGAGTCTCTTTCTATGGAAATTAAAGAATGGGAATCTAATGGCAAAAATAGAGCTATTTTGCAGCCAAAAACTAAAGAAGAAGAAAAATTGGATGTCCCTTCTAAGGTTAGTAGATATTTTCTTGATATTTTTGGTGGTTCTTGGCAGGATGAGTCAGATGAAAATAAACATCCTAAATCACTTTCAGTCTCATTTAAATCTTGGATAGACCGGTTGCGTCTTCAACCAGGTGATGGACTTTGTTGTATGGCAAGGCTTTATGCACAACGGGGTAAGTGGGCTCAGGCAAGGTTTTTCTATACCACGGCTATAGATAAATACGAAAAGTATATGAAACATACCGAAATGCGTTGGTTAGTAACAAAATCGAATTTAGGTTATATACTCGAACATCTTGACAGGGATCAAGGCTTGGAGATTTACACTGAGATTCAAAAATATATTGAAGCTGAGGAAAAACAAAAACTATATCCATCTGTTTATGCGAATATACTTATCAGCATTGCAGGTAAATGGATTAATACTGTTAAGGATATTGAGGCAGGTGAAATGGTAAATGAGGCGATGAAAATAGGAGCAAAGAGAGAAGACAAGGAAATTATGTGCTATGGCTTACGGGTGGCTGCTGATCGATATCTTGGGAAAAAAGAATATAAAGAGGCATTGGACATTTATTTAAGAGTACTCCAACTGTCATCTGATATTTTCGGAGACATCCGTGAGGCTTGCAAAGCGAGCATGGCTGCTGGTATATGTCTTACGAATATGGGTGCACAATACAGGGCAAGTCAGATGTTATTGCATGCAGAAATGTTTGCTAAGCATTTAGGAGATGAGCGACTGATCAATGCAGTGAAACACAATCAAGGCTTTGTTGCTGGTCGGTTTCGTGGTATGTCGCCTACATTGAATCTCCATGCAGAGCTCGCTGAAGCGGCAAAAAAGCAGGTTGACGATTCAGATGCAAAATATCTGGATGAATTGATGGAATATATTGGCTTTGAGCAGTATGACCGAAGTTTAGACTGTATTAATAAATTACTAAATAAATATGACCATCCCGATGTACAAGCATATTTGCTGTTTTTAAAATCAAATATATATCAGCGTGCGCAAAAACCAAAAGAGGAAATTGAAATCCTGAAGAAATTCTGCCAAATTAAACCACAACATCCTTTAGCAGAGCACAATTTGGGTTTAGCTTATTCTAGATTGAAGAATTATAATATGGCAGAAAAGTATTTCCTGAAAGCTATTGAGCTTATGAATGGGTACTACCCATTGGCTATTTGTAATCTTGGGATAATGTATGTCGAGAAGGGTTTATTAGAAGATGCTAAAGAGCAATTATTGAAAGCTGAGAAGTTAAACGCACCCGAGAATTCATTGAACGCACTGAGAAGATTAATTGATGAATAAAATAGAATAAAACAGCGACCATTTTATAAGAAATTTGAGACTGCCTAACAAATCAATTCAGCGGACGGCAAAAAACGCCGCCACTGATTTTTGGCGTTATCTGTTACGAACAAGGGCTGGTGGGCCACAGCAGAGCTATGGGGCATCCCGACGCAACGTTATAGATCTCTTAAATTTAAATATATTTTAGGCCTATCGCCGTCTCAGAATGTTATCGATGATGCTTTTTGGGGGGAAAGAGATGGCTTTAAGTTTGCAGATTACTGCGCAGCCTGAACAGCCCACCACACATCTTAAAGGGTGAACGACTTTGGGTTTGTTAATATCATTATCCCAGATATAAACCCGGGTGGGACACATATCATAACACTCTTTACATCCGTTGCATTTCTCCTCATACACAGTCGGAAACCAGGGGATATTCTCCCGAGGAATCCCCTGATAGGTTCCCTCCAGCTCATTTTCCTTTACTTTTTCACCCTTTTTTTTGCTTTCGTAAAAGGATTTATAT
>JBARPA010000044.1:0-2661 GCA_049642665.1 Candidatus Zixiibacteriota bacterium | reverse complement strand
GTGATTCTCAGTAGCTAATTTATCCAACAAGTGTGTATTCACATCATAACCCACTCCAAAGACGAATATCCGGGTATTATATATATTTTTGTCATCCACATTTTTCAGAATGTCTTTGAGTTGAGTTTGTCCCACCGTGGGCAAGCCGTCTGTAAGAAAGATAAGGAAATTGGGTCTGGCCTCTATTGTGATCTGTTCTAGACCGGTCAAAAGGGCAGAATTTATGTCAGTGCCCCCGTCGGCTTCGGTCTTTTTCACAAATTCCAAAGCCTCATCCATATTAGTTGAGTTAACTGCAACTAATTCTGATTTGAAGCTTTCTATCCGATCATCGAAATCAATAACATTAAATCTATCACCTTTATTCAGACTGTTGAGACAGAACCTGAGTGCGCCCCGAGCCTGCTCGATCTTTTTCCCTTTCATGCTGCCGGAGGTGTCCAGAAGGAAGATAACGTTCTTTTTAACTCTTTTGTCCTGTAAAACTTCCACCCTGGGGGAAACCATTCCTAATAAGAAGCCGCCTTCTTTCTCATCATAATAGGTCAACAGGCTGAATCCGATGTCCTCGTCTGAGGTGGTATAGTAAAGGACAAAATCCTTGTTGGGTCTGGTATTTTCCTCAACATAGGTGATTTTTGCTTTGTGATCTGAGATTTTTTCAGTTCTGATGTCATGAGTGGGGGAGAAAATGCTTTTAATCGGGTTTTTCGATTCAAGCTCAATGGAAAGTTTAGCCGATTCCAGGGGGTCTCTGGAGAATTTCTCGGTTCCCAGAGTGTATTTATACCTGCAGGTGCTGCCTGAAAGATTCAGGATTTCAGAGTAACCCAGCTTTATTCTGGTCTCGCCATTAGCAGGGATGGGATAGACCCTGGCTTTGAACATTCCATCATTGTAATATTCCAGAAGTGCCGGGTCTTTTCTTCGCCTGACTATATCCTCGTATATCCTCCTGGCTTCATCTTTGTCCAGAATTTTCCCTCTTATCTCCTCATTTCCCACATACATTGAGAACTTGGATATAGAGGCATCCTCAGGGATGGGGAAGATGTAAGTTCCCTCAAGGTCCCGATGATAGTTGTTCTTGAACACCTGGTCAACAAAGGTTTCTGCCACCTGGTCATTTATCTTTATGTCCACGTGGTGATATTTTATGGACATCATGGGTGGCATAGGCTCATAGGGTGGAGTGGGTCGAGGTATAGGTATAATGAATCCATCAGCCAGAACCTGGGAGCTTAATAGAACTACAACCAGGCCGATTAAGAAGGTTATCTTTTTCATTTTCTTCTCCTTTCTTTAAAGTCGTCTTTCATAAGTTCATACAATCGGAGAAGAAGAATATTCCCTTAAAAATTATTTTTCCTTTAAACCTTTTAGTTTTTCAAGCCTTTGACTCAGCCCTTCTTTTATTTCTTCCCTTTTGGATACTTTCAGGAATTCTTCTATCTGTTTAATGCCTTCTACCCTTACAGCTTCATCTTTTGTCTTGTTAAATATATGATAATATGATGCTGCGATCTGCAGATAAGCTCTTTCAACAAAAGCATCTTCTGGATTCTCATCTATGAATTTACTCCAGAAATCAATGATAACTCTCAGTGAATCAGCGCTCAGTACTTTTTGACGATATTCCACATCCGGTATCTCTGTACCATCTAACAACTGATAACGATAAGTGGTCAATTTGGTCTGTCCAAGGTACATACCTGCTTCAGAATGAACCTTTGACAGCGGTTTTGTTTTTAAACTTTTCAAGTTCTCGAGCCTTTGCCTCAAACCTTCTTTTGTTTCTTCTTCTTTTGATATTTTAAGGAATTCTTCTATTTGTTTAATACCTTTTACCCTTATAGCTTCATCTTTTGTCTTATTAAATATATGATAATATGCTGCAGCAATCTGCAGATAAGCTTCTTCCACAAAGTGGTCATCCGGATTTTCTTTTATGAACTTCTCCCAGAAATCTATGATAGTACTCAAAGAATCTGGACTCAACCCTTTTTGATGGTAATCCACGTCTGGTATCTTGGCACTGTCCGGTATCCAATATTCAACCGTTGCCCCTTTGGGCATGGCTTCGCTCGCGACTGCCATACGAAGTACCTTTGACTTTGGCTTTGCTTTTTCCTCTTCAACATCTGCTATAGTTCTCATCGCAACTTTCGGTGCTTCTACCTTTTCTACAGGTTTTAAAACTTCCTGCTCTGTAATTTCTGGCACAGGAGCTTCTTTCCCAATATCTCTGGTGGCAGGCTCTTTTGTTATTAATTCAGCACCTTTGTCAGCTTCTATTTCTTTTAACTCTGCTTTTTCACTAATTGTTAATTTTTCTTTTTGCATTTTCAATTTTTCATTTGCTATTTCCGGTGCTTCAATTTCCGTTTTCTTTTTTTCGCCTCTTGCTGGAGCACCTTTTTTTTGAACATGAATTGGCTTTTCTTCTTCTGTTTTCGGTGCTTCAAGTGCAGTTACACGTTTTTCTGCTTTTGGCATCTCCTTTTCAACAGGTTCTATTCTTTGGGGAATTGTACCCCGATAGTCGATATATAACTTTCCCACAATGAAGACCAGTAGAATCGATGCTACGGCTGCTGCTACTCTCAAGCTGGCAGGAGTAAAGACGAAGATATTGCTTGCAAATTCTTTTAACTTAGCGCT
>JBARPA010000043.1:0-8309 GCA_049642665.1 Candidatus Zixiibacteriota bacterium | reverse complement strand
GGTGGGTCTTCACGGATCTTTTTGTCCACTTTAAGCGGAGATATAAATGTGAGTGGATATTAAAGGAGCATCCATGCGGATAAATAAATCTCTTAAAATCCCGGTTATGATCTTCACTTTTATTCTTTTGTGTGTGATCTGGGCGTTTGCAGTGGATGAAAAGGAGGTACCCGGGAAAGATGAAAAGATAACTGAAGAGGATACCATAAGAGCAGTTGAGATTAAAATTGGGGATGAGGGAATTTATATCCGGACTGAATCAGGAAAGGAATACAGATTCAAGAAGGGAGAAATCACCGACCTTGAAACGACGTTGAAAATTAGACTTCCATCCACTCCACTCACTCCACTTGAGCCGGGGAGGGTGAGGTTGCCAAAGGGGTCATCTGTTTACACCAGAATTGTTAAGAATGACATAGTTAAAGCAGGTAGCGATATAGTAATCGAAGAGGATGAGCTGGTTGAGGGTGACGTTACTGGTCTGGGTGCTGATGTGACTGTGGAGGGAAAAGTGGAGGGGAGCGTTGTAGCAGTGGGTGGCGATATTATAGTGACCTCCACCGGCGAGATTGAAAAGGACGCTACCAGTGTGGGAGGGTATATAAGAAAGCAACCCGGAGGCGTTATCCGGGGAGAAGTGGTGGAGGTGGATTTTATGCCCAGGGACATGTTACGTATGCCCTTCAGGCCCGGTGTTCCCAGAGGTTTCCCATTTATGGTTGGAATATTCAAAATACTGTTTTTACTCTTCATGGGATTGGTCGTCTTCTCCGTCGCTCCTGATCATGTGAAAAGGGTGAGGATAAAATTGGAAAAAGAGATGCTGAAATCCGGTCTGGTGGGACTTCTGGGAGAGATATTGATACTTCCCATTTTTATCCTGCTGATCATCACCATTATCGGAATACCGGTAGCCATCCTGGTTGAACCCCTGCTAATCATTTTAGCCGCGATTTTAGGCTATACTGCTGCTTCCCTGTATATAGGGGAAAGGATCAGGGAGAACACCAACATCAAACCCCAGACCGCACTTTTAACCGTGTTTCTGGGTATAATCGCAGTTGAGCTGATACCCGTTCTGGCCATGTTCATCGGAGTGGCGGGAGCTCCGGGAAACGGAATAGAACTGGCACTTATGATCTGCTACTGGTTTTTAATTTATCTGATTTTGACCATTGGTTTCGGAGCTGTGATTTTGACACGCTTTGGCATCCGCCCCAAAGAGGCCACAGCAGTAGCTGAACAAAAACCTGATACCAATAAATCAACTGAAGCTTAATATATTAATCTCAGATAGGGAGCCTTTATGATTAGAAGGATGTATCAGATTTCCCTCACCATCATTTTAGTTTTCCTTTTTTGTTTTGGGGTGGGAGCCGGCAGAAAAAAAGAAGTCTACAAGGAAGTCGACCTTAAGGATGAGAAATCCCTGGTAGTTAAAATCGAGTTTGGAGCAGGAGAGCTGAATTTAAGAAGGACCAGCTCCAAAAAGATCGTGGAGGCCGAGGTATCCTATGATCCGGGCTTTTCTGATTTCTTTTTTGACTATGATAAATCCAAAGATAAAGGTGAACTCTTTATCGGAACTGAGCTTGAGGAGGAAAAAGGGGTTAATCTGGGCGATATGGATGAGAAGAATTGGTGGGATATAAGTTTCACAGACAGAATCCCCATCGACTTTGAAATCGATGTGGGTGCAGCGGAAGCGGAACTTGATTTCACCGGACTTAAGATCACGGACTTAGACCTTGATATCGGAGCTGCCAAAGCCTGGATCCAGTTCAGGAAACCCAATCCCGAAAGAATATCCAGGATGAGGATAGATGCTGGAGCCTGCAAGTTGGAAATCGAAGGCCTGGGAAATGCCAATTTCAAGAGAATGGATTTCGATGCTGGAGTGGGCGATTTCACCCTGGATTTCTCGGGTGATTTAAAACATTCGGCAGTTGTGGACATTGAGATGGGATTGGGGCACCTGGCCATCCTTGTGCCTGAGGATATAGGAGTGAGAATCCAATCCAACGGATCCATACTCTCATCCATATCCTTTGACAAGGGTGTATTTGAGGAAGTGGAGGATGATGTCTGGATTAACGACGAGTACGGGAAGACAGATGCTGAATTGAACTTCAAGATAGAGGTGGGCTTGGGCGCAGTAGATATCGAGATGATCGATTGAAATTTTTCTTAATGCGGAATTTCGAGGAGGTAATACATGGCTGAAAAGAATACCTGCGAATCCTGCGGAATGCCCATGACGGATACCTCTCAGCACGGCGGAGGGGATATCAACTATCCTTACTGTGTTTACTGCACCGATGAGAAGGGAAAGCTGAAATCACGTGTAGAGATTCGGGAGGGGATGATAGTGTTTTTTATGAAATCGGAGAACAAGACCAGGGAGGAAGCCGAGAAATTCGTAGACGAGCATATGAAGAAAATGCCCGCCTGGAAGGAATGATTCGCAAAAAATAAGTATCTGATTGGCCAGAACCTAACTTAAGTTAGGTTCTGGTTTTTTATTTTCTACCTGTAGCTGAGGGTTTATCCCCGCGTGAGGATCAGAGCCATAAAGGCTCTGCTACGCGATATGTATGTTAACAAAAGGTGTGTCTTCGCCCGAAGAATTGGAAAAAAGGTTTTTTGATTTGTAGTAGCGGAGGTCTTTAGACCTCCATTGAGGGATATGATTGAAAAAGAATGGAAAGCTAAAGCTTTCCGCTGCACAAGATAGGGAAGATTTGAAAGGTAGCAGAGGGTTTATCCCTCCGCAATGAAGGCCCACCTTGAAAGCAAGGTGGGGTACCGGGCTGAAAAAGTGTGAAAGAGTGGCCGGGCAGGATGCCCCACCCACGGAAAAATGATGACTTATATTCCCGCAGCTGGGGCTTGCAGCCCTGCAAAAGGAATTCCTCTGAGACTTCTGATAGGAGACGTGCGAAATAGTGATTTCAACATAATTCCTGGTTGCCAAATCAGCAAGCGAACTTCCGATGATTACCGGAAGTCTCCTTGATGCCAAATATTGCCCCCAATTAGGCAGGAATTTGTCGCTTATCTTGCAACAAGTTAGCCCCAAGAGTGAAAATGTGTTTCAGTTTTGTTTCAATACTCTGCGCGAAAAATCTCCACAAAGAGAGGAGATAGACTGATATCGTATGTGAAGATGCAGGATGTAACTTAGTTGGAGCACATACCTGCTCTGTATAATTTTAGATTTTGCTTGACAAAATGGGGCATTAGGTTTATATTAGGAACTAAAGGACTTCAATCGGGGGGGGATGACAACGGGAACCAGTGGAGCAGGCAATTTTCTCTTTCTTTAGAACATCTTTGTTGCTCTTTCCTAAATCACGTTGGGTTTGGTTCAACCTATGCTAGCACAGGGTCAATATGCCCCTAATTCATTAAACCTTTAACAGGAGAGATACTACGAAATCACTTACCTCAATAAAGGCAGCTACGGGCTTCATGGTCAACTTGGCTGCCTGGTTTGGGTAACCCGGGTTGGGTGAACAGCCACGGAAGGCAAGGCCAGGATCATATTTCTGGAAATAACGGAGAAACAGGCAGAAAAGGAATTCAAAACAGAAAACCTTTAAACTAACACAGGCAGAGGAGGATGTAATAGATCGTTTCAATGTGAGTTGGTTTCAGGTGCTTTGTTTAGGCAACGGCATCTGAGCTTTTTTATTGACTTTTAACTCCCGGATGTGATGAAGATGTGGAAGAACCGTCGTCCTTTCATATGAGCGGACACCAGTTATCTGTTCACGACCTTACATCGATTTTGTGTTAATCGATTCTTTCAAGTTCGGTTGGATGACATTGAGGCTTGCCTTTGTTTTCTCTTCCAGTCTAAAACCAGATAAGAAGAGAAGGCAGCTCAGGAAAACTCCGTAGCGAATTGACAGGAGGTAAGAAAGATGAGGAAAAAATTGTCTGTTGTTTTGGTCGCGGTTTTTTTGTTGAATGTAGTGAGTTTTGCTTTGACTTTGCCTGCCTACGGTTCTGATGGGCGAAACCAGGATTCAGACGCACTGGCCACGCCTCCACAGCCGCAGGTACCTCAGGTAGTGAAGCACACAGGAGCCGTGGAACAAATATTAGTTTATACCGACGACTATGTTTTGACCCCACCGGCCCGATATCCCATCGTCGCACTTGATAATTTAGGAAAGTCCTATACGCACGTTATGGACAATCCCTCTGGCTTCCGGACCACTTTAGCGAGTCAGACCTGGGACATAGTAATTGTCAGTCATAACAACCACTGGGACATGGGAAACAGCTGGACCGAGCTGGATGCGTATGTGCAGGGCGGAGGGCGCCTTGCACTAACCACATTTGATGTTGATGGATCGCATTCAGAAGCCACCGGGCTCTGGGCTACTCTCGGAGCTTGGTACGTGTCTGACATGCCTAACCCGGAGCCAGTATACCGATGGCAGCCATCACACGCGATATTTACAATTCCCAACACCGTGGGAGATCTCACCGTTTCCACCCCAGGATACAGTGACAATGGCGATCATGTTACAACCGGCAGCCCTGTTGAAGCACTCGCAGGGTTTGCACCCGCACCCTATCCCACCGACGTGGCAATAGTTGAGTGGAATAGTGGCCGAACCATACTAATGAGCTTCCTTTTGTGCGAGTTCCGTGCAGACCAGGACACCGACGGAAAGCTTGACGCAGTGGAGCTATGGGAAAACGTTATTACTTATCTCCAATATGTGTGCGGCGACGTGAATGGCGATAGAAAGGTGGAGATTTCCGATGCGGTCTACTTTGTCAATTACCTGTTCAGGAGTGGTATTCCGCCACAATGTCCACCGTTCCCATACACTTCCTGTGGAGATGTGAATGGAGATGGAGCGGTGACTATTGCTGATGTAGTATATTTGATTAACTATCTGTTTAAATCCGGCCCGGCTCCGATCTGCTAACTCACCAGGATGACACGAGCCTGCTCGGTTTGCTATGACCCAGGAAAGAGTCTTGGATCGATATTAAATTCTTAGTACTTTATATGATTTGTCCACAAAGGGGGGACTCGTGCCCCCCTTTATCTTCACTCGCAGGGGTTCGCTAATTCCAATTGAAGAGGGAAGAGCTCGGAGACACCCACCTTTTTCAATTGAGGTTAGGTTTTTGTGGGTTATAGTGAGTGGCACAGGGTAGCCCGACGTACGAGAATTATACTCGTTTATCTTCGTTACTTTTTCCCTCGTAGACGGGGCTCCCAGCCCCGCCGAGAGTAAAGCCGGGCAAGGGTGCCCGGCCCTTCGAAAAGAAAAATCTCTTGCACACGTAGGCGGGCCTCCCAGCCCTGGAGAAGGAATTTCTCAGAACTCTCTTTAACAAATATTGACTTTTTCTGGACGTTTGTTTTTATAACGGATAAAAAAGGAAAGGATCGACTAATGAAAGAGATCACTCAGGAAGATGTACAAAGTTTAGAGGGATTTAGAAAAGACGATTGGGATTTGAAGATCCTGTCTGGCTCTCAGGTAATTTTTCAGTCAGATGAGGAGGGCATTGCCCCGGTTGTTAATTTTTTAAAGACAATCAGAAGAGATTTAAGGGATTTTGTAATCTTTGATCGGATCGTGGGCCGGGCTGTGGCACTTCTTTTTATCTATCTTTCAAAAGATTTATCCTCTGAAGGTAGAAGGGTTAGCAAGGTATTGGGAGTAACGGGGAGCGAAAGGGCGGAAGAAGTTTTGAAAAAACATGAAATCCCCTTTCATTTTCTGAAAACCGTTCCCTATATTGCCAACCGCAAAAAAACCGGACCCTGTCCCTTTGAAGAACTCTCCGAGGGGAAAACACCAGAGGAGTTCTGGAAGATAGCTTCTGAGAAATGTTAGGTTATCAGGTACATAGAAAGAATTACTTCATTAAATAAAACAATTAATAGTTTTTAATTAAAAACCCCAGCCCGAAGGCTGGGGTTTTCTTTTTCGTTTTTTTCAGAACTTTAAGCTCTGATATTCTAAAACATAATATTTTAGATTCACGTATGCTCGATGAATCGAGCAACTACATTTTTATCTTACTAATGTAAATATGCTCGCAGGGATTTACTCCGCGAGGCGTGGCGTAACCTCCTTATGGCTTTTTCTTTTATCTGCCGGACTCTCTCCCGGGTCAAGCCGAATCTGGTTCCGATCTCCTCTAAGGTCAAAGCTTTCTCGATGGTTAATCCGAAATAGAGATTTACCACCTCAGCCTCTCGAGGATTAAGCGAATCCAATGCCCTCTCTATTTCCACTTTCAAAGACTCCACCAGAAGGGCTTCATCCGGAGCTGGTTGGAATTCATCCTCCAGCACGTCCATCAAACTGTTGTCCTCAGATACGGAGAAGGGTGCATCCAAGGAGAGGTGGGAGTTGGATATCTTTAAGGTATCCGATACCTCCATCTCGGAGAGCTCCAGCTCTCTGGCTATCTCATCCGGGGACGGCTCCCTTCCATATTCTTGCTCCAAGAAGCTTGAGATCTTACCGATCTTGTGTAAGGTGCCTACCCGGTTCAAAGGTAATCTGACGATCCTTGACTGCTCGGCTAATGCCTGCAGGATCGCCTGCCTTATCCACCAGACTGCGTAGGAGATGAATTTGAATCCCCTGGTCTCATCGAATCTTTTAGCTGCCTTGATCAGGCCGATGTTTCCCTCGTTGATCAGGTCAGCTAAAGACAGGCCCTGGTTCTGGTATTGTTTGGCCACGCTAACCACAAATCTCAGGTTGGCTTTGGTCAACTGCTCCAAAGCGGTGTGATCCCCCTCCTTTATTCTTTTAGCTAACCTTACCTCCTCTTGGGCCGTGATCAGAGGAGTCTCCCCGATCTCCCTTAAGTAGAGATCTAAGGATCGGTCCTCATCTCTGTAGCGTCCTGACATTCTGGCCAATAACCACTCCTCCTTTTTGGTTTAAGGTTTTATTGCCACATATATGGTGTTTCCATTTCTAAAGATTAGAAAGGGAATAGCCTTTTTTCTACCCTCCAAGGATTTTGCTATTTTATTATAATCCTTGATATTTTTAACCTCTTTCTGTTCTATTTCCAGAATAATGTCTCCTGTTCTGATTCCCTTTTTGTAAGCTGGGCTACCTGGCTCCACCCCGGTTACCAAAACACCGTCCCGATACTCCACCTCATATTGATCAGCCAGAGCTTTGGTGACGGTTGTGATCTTCAGGCCCAGCCATTCATCTGCCTCCACTTCAGATTCTCTATCTGTGGATACGAAATCTGTCCTGTTGGCTAAGGCCACTTTGATGTCAAGCTTCTTCCCCTCTCTTATTATTTTCAGTTTCACCTTTTGATCTGGAGGTGTCTCTGCTACCATCAATATGAACTGATCAGCATTTTGGACCTTTTTTCCAGCAAACTCAATGATCAGATCGCCTCTTTTGATACCGCTTTCCGCTGCCGGGCCTCCCTCCTGAACCTGCTGTACTAAAACGCCCTCACTGGAAGGCAAATTAAACGCCTCCACTAAGTCCTTATCTATGCTTCTAATTATGACTCCCAGAAAACCCCTGGCCACACCCTCACCAGCAGTAAGGTATGGAAGAACTGATTTTGCCAGGTTTATAGGAATGGCAAAACCTATTCCGATATTGAATTTCATCCCGGTGGGGTTGGTAATTGCACTATTGATACCTATCACCTTTCCCTCTATATTTACCAGAGGGCCTCCTGAGTTTCCGGGATTAATGGATGCATCGGTCTGGATGAAATTCTGATAATATGGGGTAAGGTCCCCTCCGAAGTCTAAGCCTCTTCTCCCTTTGGCACTGATCACCCCTACGGTCACGGTTCGTTCCAGGCCCAGCTGGGGAAAGGGATTACCGATAGCAATAGCCCAGTCTCCAACCCGGATTGAATCGGAATCACCTAACTCCACTATTGGCAAGCTCTGCTCAGGATCGATTTTCAGAACAGCGATATCGGTCTCCTTGTCCGCACCCACAAGCTCTGCTTTGTATTCACTCCCATCTGCTAATTTTACCCAGATATCATCCGCACCTGTCACTACATGGTTATTGGTCAGAATAAATCCTTCTTTTTTGAAAACAAAGCCTGAACCCAGGCTCTGGGTCTTCATCTTACTGGGGGGCTGCTCCATCTCTGGCACCTCTCCAAAGAATCTGCGGAAGAACTCATCAAAAGGGGAAAATTGATCCAGCCGTCGTTCCACCACCTTTTCTGCACTTATGTTTACCACGGCGGGACTAACTTTTTCAGCTACAGATACAAAAGGGCTTTGCTCTCCATAGAAGGCCTCAGCCCTGGAT
>JBARPA010000042.1:0-3758 GCA_049642665.1 Candidatus Zixiibacteriota bacterium | reverse complement strand
CTTTTTTCTCCTTAACAAATTCCTGAGCCTGTTTTATGCTTTCCTTTTCCGCCTGGGTTTTTCTTATCTGAGCTACCAAAATCTCAATTTCTTTTCTGGTGGATTCCACCAGCTCTTTGGATTCCTTTAAGGCTTTGGTTCTCATCTCCTTTTTATTTGCCTCTAATTTCTTGAGCCGGTCCCGGTAGAGGTTTAAAAGCTCATCTGAGACTTTTCTTTGCTCCTCCAGTTTTTTTCTGTTTTCCCTGACCACATCCAGGTTTTTCTGCACCTTCTCCAGAAGTGTACCTAAATCCCGTTCTTTGCTTCCCACCAATTCAGAGGCTTTTTTGATCAAGGTTTTGGGCATGCCCAGTCTGGAGGCGATCTCTACCGCATAGCTGGCGCCCGGGAATCCCATCTGAAACCTAAAGGTTGGTTTTAAGGTTTTTCTGTCGAATTCCAGGGAGGCGTTTTCCACTTTAGGAGAGACCTCAGCTAAAACCTTCAAAGCACCGTGATGAGTGGTAATCACCGTCCTGGCCTCTTTATGGGTAAGATCATCAATTATTGCCTCACCTAAAGCCACTCCCTCCTTGGGGTCAGTTCCTGCACCCAGCTCATCCAGAAGTATCAAACATTCCGAATCAGCTTCCTTTATGGCTTTTATAATTCTGGAAATATGAGAGGAGAAGGTGGATAAGGATGCCTCAATGGATTGCTCATCCCCGATATCTGCATGGATTTTTTGAAAAATGCTCACCTCTGTTCCGGGATCCGCTGGAACATGCATACCCGCTTGAGCCATAAGGGTGAGAAGTCCAACGGTTTTCAGGGCTACCGTTTTCCCCCCGGTGTTGGGACCGGTGATTACCAATGTGGTGAAATCCCTTCCCAGCTCTAAAGACAGTGGAACCACGTCTTTTTGAGGTGTGATCAGAGGGTGGCGTGCATTAACCAGATTAAGGTACCCCTTCTCATTCAGGATGGGTTGCGTGCATTTAAAATTAATAGAGAAATTTGCTTTAGCCTGAATAAAATCCAGAATCTGCAGAATCTCAAGGCTTTTTTCCAGGTCTTTTCTCTCCTCCCTGACCATAGAGGTGAGATTCTTTAATATCCTTTCAATTTCCCTTTTCTCCTGGAGTTCGAGTTCCCGCAGTTCGTTGTTTAGCTCCACCGTTAACAGGGGTTCCACGAAAAGGGTGGCGCCTGAAGCAGAGCGATCATGCACTATTCCTTTGGAAGCCCGGAACTGGGCCTCGCTCATGGGAATAACATACCTTCCGTCCCTGATGGTGATGATATCATCCTGCCTGGGACCTTTGGCCTTCCTGGAGCCCTGAAGGGATTGAAGTTTATCCAAAAGCCTGTTTCTCAGGGTCTTCTTTTTGCGTCGACACGAAAGTAGTTGAGAAGTGGCATTATCTTTGACCTGGGCGTGTTTGTCAATCATCTTAGCTATTGAGGTGGAAAGCTCGTCAAAGCTCTTCAGTCCCGATGTTAAACCACCTATTCGGGGATATTTTCTTGCCTTGCCCTTCATGAATTTTAAAAGATTCCGGCATATCAGGGTGTTCTCCTGAATATCCAGGAGTTCCCCTGGCTCCAGGTAAGTCCCTTCCACCGCTGCTTTTTTTAAATAGGCCTTTGTGTCCTTTAATCTGAGGGCCGGGAATCTCTCCTCATACGAGAGAATCTCTTTGAACTCCGTTGTCTGTTCCAGGTTCTCCTTGATTTTTTTCCTATCGATCAAAGGAAGGAGTTTTTGAACCAGCTCCTTACCCAGCTCAGAGGAGCATCTTGCCTCCAGCATCCTTTTAATTTTTTCCAGCTCTAATACCTTTAAGGTGTGATCGTCCATTGAGGCGACAAGGTCAGCAAAAATCCGGGGGGTTATTACCCATCATGACCCAAAATAATGTTTCATATACTCAATGATCTCCTGAGCACGATCCATCTCCTGCAGAACCACGTCCTCACCACCTTGCTTGGAACTGCCAACCGGATCCACATCCAGAGCTTTCTCAACCTTTTTGATGAAATCGGGACTTTGAGGATGCAGGGGTGCAGACTCCTCATAGATAAAGGGAATGGTTCCTCTCATCATGGGAGCCAGAAGTGAGGTATCCAGAGCTTTTACAAAGCCCTGAGGCAGGGGCGCAAACATCAGAAGAATCAACAAAAACCCAATGACTATCCAGCCCTGGAAAACTCCGAAAATAGCGCCTCCCACACTTCCAATCCTGCCCAGGCGTTTGAGCTCGGCAAATTTGTAAAAAAAATAACCCAGAATTTTAAAGAAGAAATAGACTAAAACGAAAAAGAAGAGGAAACTGAGCACGGTTACCGCTACCGGCGAAACCCTCATATGAGACAGGACCCTGTGGGTAACCCAGTCCGAATAATTAACCGCAACGATAATCCCGACCACCAATCCCAGCAGACCATTGATGCCGCTGAAAATCCCTCGTTTTGCTCCCGCAATTAATGAAAAAAGCAGAAGCACAATCAGGATGTAATCGACAAAAGTCATCTCTTCGCCCTCCGTGAAAAGATGTTTTTAAAAAAGAAAACGTTACCCTGGGGGTAACGTGATCTGTAGATTAAGATTTTAGTAAACCTCTTCACTTTTAGCTCCGGTAATCTATTCTTCCTGAAGCTTCAATGACACCATTTGATTCACTTTCTTACCATCTGCTCTCCCTTTTACCTTAGGCATGATTACCTTCATTACTTTTCCAACATCCATAGGACTTTGAGCCTCTACCTCCGCGATGCTGTCATCAATAAGATTCAGGAGCTCTTGCTCTGAGAGTTGTTCTGGTAAATAGCTAAAGACTATCCTTAGCTCTTCTTCCTCCCGGGCTACCAAATCCTCCCTTCCACCCTTTTTAAACTCCTCGATCGCCTCCTTGCGTTTTTTTACAGCTGAGGACAGGACATATATGGTTCCATTATCATCCAATTTCGAACCCAACTCGATCTCTTTGTACCTGATCTCCGATCTCAGCATCCTGATCAGGTTCAGCTTAGCTTTATCCCCCTCTTTCATGGCAACCTTCATATCCTCGGTGATCCTTTCCTTGAGGCTCATCTTAAACTGCTATTTGTAAATTTTATCTTTGAAAAGCATCCAGGTAATTACAATTAATAACGGTCTCTCCTGCGGGTCTTTCTCCTTGCAGCAGCCATCTTTCTCTTTTTGCGCTCGGATGGCTTCTCAAAGTGCTGATGCTTCTTAATATCAGCCAAAATCCCTGCTCTTTCGCAGGATTTGTTGAATCTTCTCAGAGCCTTCTCAAATGATTCGTTTTCTTTTACTATTATTCCCGTCACTTCATTCTCGACCCCCTTTCTCAGGGGTATATTTCTCCTCCTTTATAATTTTATAGAATACGTATTTTTCCCAATTATGTCAAGAAAGATTTCTAAAAACTTTAACTATTTTTTTTAAGTTATGTTATTTCAAAGAATTAACTATATAAAAATACATTGGATTTACACTTTTAGGTCAAAAATCTCAAAGATTTCTCCAAATTTTTATAATTTAAGCAGTTTACTGATATTTCAATATAGAACTTTATATTTATTGTGTTTGTTCCACTTACTTTTGATGTGGACCATATAATTATCGCACTGATATAAACTTAGCCCCATCCATACCTACTTGGATTAGAATTAATACCATAAAAGTCTTATTTTTTTCTGGTGTTTTTCGAAAATTATACTTGACATTCTGGTAATAATTTATATATTAACAACACGCTAATATTTGT
>JBARPA010000041.1:0-3058 GCA_049642665.1 Candidatus Zixiibacteriota bacterium | reverse complement strand
CTACACGAGACAAGTATCAACAGATCAATAGGTAAGCAGAAGGACAGAGTAACCGTAATGTCCTTAGAAACATTACAGCTAACAATATTCTTATCAGGAGGAATTGATTTTCGAAATTTCACACTTGCCTATTAGTTTCGAGATAATTATCATATTAACAAGAAAATTTTAGGGAACTATAAGTACCAGTTTCTATGAAAGGAGTTTTATGCCTAAAAGAAAAGGTTTAAGGATATTGTTCTGGGTGATGGGCATCCTTGTTTTATTGATAATAATTACATCCGTTGTGATCAAGATCGTATTCACCAAAGAAAAGCTTATGACTATGATAAAGCCCCGAATGGAAGCTGCCCTAAATCGGGAGGTGGAGATTCAGGATGTGTCCATTTCCATCATAGGTGGATTGGGAGCTGATATGGAGGGGGTCAAAATCCACAATCTCCCGGGCTATACTCATAAGGAGCTTTTTGAATTCAAGACCCTATCTATAAGAGTGAAATTCTGGCCACTCTTAAGAAAAAGGATCGAAATAAAGAAACTCATTTTGGATGAGCCCATAATTGCACTGGAAAAAAACAAAGAGGGAGTTTTAAATATTGATGACCTCATAAAAGAAGAGGGCGAAATTACAATTCCCGCTGTCCCTTTTGACCAGATGGAGATAAAAAATGGCAAACTGATTTTCTCAGACCAGACCAAACCATCTCAAATTCTTTTGAACCAAATAAATCAACAAGCCCGGTTCACTCTGGATCAGAAGATGGAAAACGGACAAGTTTTAGGAAAAATCTCCATTTCTGAAATCAATGTGGAAATGCCTGATCTCGAAAAAGAAATTTCTCAACTTACTTTTTCTCTTGAACACGAGCTGAATTATAATTTCGGTGGAGATTCTTTGAGTATCAATCACATCATAATTTCACTGGGCAAAGCGTCTTTTGATCTAAAGGGGAAGATATTGAGTTTAACCACCTCTCCTGTTATCGATTTATCCCTCTCATCTGACAAAATTAAAATAGAGGAACTTTTAAGCTGGATTCCCAAACCGGAAGCCTCTCCCCTATCCCAAATGGAGGGATCGGGTAATATGAAGATCTCAGCAGACCTGTCAGGCGAATTCAAGCCGGATACCCTGCCCCAGTTCAAAGGGCAGGTGGTCTTTAGCGATGTGAAGATGAAAACGCCCCAGCTGGAATATCCTTTTGAGATGTCCTATGCCGAGATCAACTTCGATCAGAAAGCTTTGAGCTTCTTCACCTCTCAGGGTAAGATAAGGGATGCTAAAATCGAGATGAGTGTGGTAATAGATAATTATGAAGAGCTTAACCTGGCGGCAGATTTAAAATCTGAGTTTGATTTAAAACTTCTTCAGGATTTAAAGAAGATACCTGAGCAAATGGAAACTAAAGGAAAAACAAAAATCGATTTGAAGGCATTCGGGAAGCTAAAAAAACCAGAGGATTTAAAGTTAAGTGGAAAAGTTCTCCTAAATGATGGCAGGATAAGCGTACCCTTCCTGGCAAAACCTGTAGAGCATTTAAATGCCGACTTAGCCCTTAAACAGAACGATCTTAAATTAAATGATATAAGCCTACGCCTGGGCAAATCATCTGTTAATTTGCAAGGTGAAGTCAAAGAGGTAGTACCTTATCTCCTGAAAAAGGAAGAGAAGGTTCCTCTAATCCGATTCAGTTTAAATTCGCCACTGCTGAATCTGGATGAGATACTTCCCCCACAAAAACCTGAGCCTACATCTGAAAAGGAAAAAGTTAAACAGAACACGCTTTTGCTGCCTGGTATAGAAGCTCGGGGGCAAATCAATATTCAAAAGGTTATCTTCAGAGAGGTGGAACAGACAAACCTGATAGCTAATATCGAAATCTCAAAGGGTATCGTAAAGATCGATAATGTGGTATCCAAGGTTTATGCCGGAAATTTAGGGGGGAAAGTTTTATGCGATCTGAACGACCCGGAGCATATAACCTATGATATGGAGTTTAACGCCAGTAAAATCGAGGCAAATGACTTTCTATCCCGCTTTACCCTGTTTGACGAACATCTTTTCGGGAAACTGGATATCTCGGCTAAATTCTCGGGCAGAGGCAATAGCATAGAGGACATGAAAAGGTCCCTTTTAGCATCAGGCAAGGTGAGTATAGGTGACGGGAAATTAGTAAACTGGGAGCTTCTTGATCTTTTGGGAGAGTACCTGCAGGTTAAGGAGATGAAGGACCAGAAAATAAGAGATCTAAAAAACACTTTTATGATTAAGAATCAAAGACTCTATTTTGACGATTTCTCTGCCCGGACAAATGACGGTGATTGGCAGGTCTCCGGCTCTGTGGGCTTTGACGGAAGTATGGATTATGCTGTAACCACAACCCTTTCCAAAGATCTTTCTAAAAGATTTGATAGTCTGGGCGAAATATCGCAGTTTCTGAAAAATGAAGAAGGAAGAGTAGTTCTTGATATAAAATTGAAGGGTACTGCCAAAAGCCCTGAATTCACGCTGGACACCTCCAGAGCGGAAAAGAAATTCGAATCCCAGTTAAAAATTAAAAGTGAAGAGCTAAAAGATGAACTAAAGGAAAAAGGGGAGGAACTCCTGAATAAATTTTTGAAAAAGAAAAAAAAGTAATAAATATAAATGCGGGTCACAAAAAATCTGAATTCTTTTAAAATAATTCTTGTATTTTTTATTTTTCTCCTTTTTTCTCACCCAACAATAATTGAAGGTAAATCGAAATTTGTAATATTTTCGTCCAGTGAGGAACTGAAAGAGGAGACAGAAGATATTCTCAATAACGCCTATCAAAGAATATCTCAAACTCTTCAAGATAGTTTAACCTATATCACAGATGTATATATTGCAGATACTGACGAGGAGTTTCAATCTAAAACCGGAACTTCCTTCCCAGACTGGGGAATAGGGTGTGCCATCCCCAGCCGTCATCTGCTAGTTGTCAAATCCCCGATAAAATTCAGATACGGAAAGTCCTTGAAACAGGTTCTGGAACACGAGCTGGCTCACATCTTTTTGGAGGAAAAGGTGAAAGGC
>JBARPA010000040.1:0-2705 GCA_049642665.1 Candidatus Zixiibacteriota bacterium | reverse complement strand
CTGAGAAACAGAGGCTATGTAGTTTTACCTGATCCCAATAACCCGGATGCAATCAAGGCTTTTGAGAAGGGGAGTTTCAAGGAGTTCGAACGCCACTCCAGAGTAGGAATGGTGAGTTTGGATAGCTTTGTCAATCGGGTTGAAGAATTAAGAAATGCCGGCGCAAAGTTTATATTCTTGAAAACCGGAGCTTATCGCCCGGTCGATCTGGCTCGGGCGATCAAATATGCTTCCATAGCTAAAATTGATTTATTGACCGTTGACGGTGCTGGCGGGGGAACCGGAATGAGCCCTTGGAGGATGATGAATGAATGGGGTATTCCTTCAGTGGAATTACACTCCCTTTTGTATCAATATGCTGATAAATTAGCCAAGAAAGGTGAATTTGTCCCGGATATCGCTGCAGCTGGTGGTTTCACCTTTGAGGATCAGATTTATAAAGGATTAGCCTTGGGTGCACCTTATTTCAAGCTAATCGGAATGGCTCGTGCTCCCATTGCAGCTGCCATGGTTGGAAAAACAATTGGAAAGCGAATTGCCGAGGGCATGGTTCCGGTTTACATCGAAAGATTTGGTAACAGCAAGGAGGAGATTTTTGTAACTGCGCCTGAATTAAAACATAAATTAGGAGCGGAAACCTTTGAAAAAATTCCCACTGGTGCCCTGGGACTTTACACATATATGGAGAGATTGGCTCAAGGGTTGCGTCAGCTTATGTGCGGGAGCAGATGCTTTTCCTTGGATTACATTACCCGAAACGATATTGCAGCTCTTACCAAGGAAGCTTCGGAGATAAGCAGGATTCCATATGTCATGGATGTGGATATGGAAGAGGCCGAGAAGATACTTGCAGGTAAGGAATAAATTTGATCTCAGGGAGGTTAAAATGAAAAAGGGAACAATAAAAAACGAAGCTCCCCCAAAACGGGGAAGCGTCTATAATAACGTTATCTGGCAATTCGATAAAGCCGCAAATCTAATGGAGCTGGATTCCGATATTCGACAAATCCTGCAGAAGACCACCAATGAGATCATAGTCAACTTTCCGGTTAAGATGGACGATGGTCGGATTGATATGTTCACCGGTTACCGGGTTCAGCACAACAGTGCGCTGGGCCCTTACAAAGGAGGACTACGTTATCATCCAATGGTTGATATCGATGAGGTCAGGGCACTGGCCACCTGGATGACCTGGAAGGGCGCCTTGACCAACATTCCTTTTGGTGGTGCTAAGGGTGGAATTCAGTTTGATCCTTGCAAATGTACCTTTAGTGAACTGGAGCGAATAACCCGCCGTTTCACTTTCGCCTTGGGGAACAATATAGGACCGGAGTATGACATTCCAGCACCGGACGTGAACACCAATGCCCAGATTATGGCCTGGATGTTGGATACATATCTATCCACCATGCCCCCGTGTAATAGGCAGGCTTCTGTACACGTGGTTACGGGGAAGCCTGTTGAGTCGGGTGGTAGTTTGGGACGGGATAAAGCCACAGGCCAGGGTGTAGTATTCACCATTGAGGAGTGGGCTAAGGATAAGGGTTTTGATTTAAAAGGGACAACATTTACAGTACAGGGTTTTGGGAATGTAGGTTCCTGGGCAGCGCGTCTTTTGAAAGCACATGGTTCAAAACTTCTTGCAGTTGAGGATGCCAGCGGAGCGATTTCTGATCCCGAGGGAATCGATCCAGATGATTTGATAGATTATGCCGGGAAAAACAAGGGGCTGATCTCTGGCTATCCCAAAGCCAAGCCCATTGAGCGCAAGGTTCTTTTTGAGACTGAAGCTGATATTTTCATACCAGCGGCTTTGGAGAATCAGATCACTAAAGAGACTGCGCCGCTTTTGAATGTTAAGTTAGTTGCTGAGGGAGCCAATGGTCCCACCGATCCAGAAGGAGATGCTATCTTGCAGAAAAAAGGTATTGACGTGATTCCAGACATTTTGTGTAATTCTGGTGGAGTGATAGTGAGTTATTTTGAGTGGCTGCAGAATAAGCGGAGCGAATTCTGGGATCTAGAGGAAGTGGATGGTAAATTACACAAAAAGATAGTGGATGCTTATGTTCGGGTGAGGGATACAGCCAAGAAGTACAGTACAGATTGGAGGACTGCCGCTTACATTGTGGCTCTCTCCCGCCTGGAGACGGTATATAAAGAAAGAGGTATTTTTCCATAAATCTCACCTTTTTTTATTGACAAACAGAATTAAATCCCTTTATATTTGAAAACACATTTTTGTGTGTTATATGGAGTAAGAGAAACCCAAAAAGGAGGTGATCTTTAACTTATCTGAGTTTACTTTGTAATTATGTTAACTAGGAACAAGGAGGATTTTATGAGAAAACTAATAATTATTCTTTTATCTTTGACCTTTATTTTTCTCGCCTGTGGAAAAGCTGAAAAGGAAGCAGATATTCCAAAGATGGAGGAGGAAAAGCCTGCCGTCGAGACAAAGGTTGAAACAGAAGAAGGAATGAGCGTGGAGGAGAAAATGGCAATGGAACCCCCGGTTTGGGGAAGCATTGAAAGAGCGCAAAATCCAGTAGTAGTTCTGGAGACCAACCACGGAGCAATAGAGCTTGAGCTTTACTGGAAAGAGACTCCCAAAACAGCTGAGAGCTTCTTATATCTGACCAACAAAGGTTACTATGATAATCTGATCTTCCACAGAATTGTGCCAAATTTCGTAATTCAAGCAG
>JBARPA010000039.1:0-6673 GCA_049642665.1 Candidatus Zixiibacteriota bacterium | reverse complement strand
TTTGCTGTTGGAATACATGAGTTGAATCTCAAAGATTTAAAAAACACAAGGAAGCTTTCCATAAGATCAATTTGAAATTTTAAATCCTGGAATGTGAACCTTTAGGTTCACCAAAAAATTTGTCCTTGGTTAAAAATTAGACTTTTAAGCTGGCAGAACCTCCAGCTAATTTTTTATAAAGAATTTAATGAGTAAATACCAGGAAACCCTCAAATACCTTTATGGCCTGGAAAGATTCGGTATAAAACTGAATTTGTCCAACACCATCTCCATTTTAAAATACCTGGGCAATCCCCATAAGAAATTTCCCTCAGTTCATATTGCCGGCACCAATGGTAAAGGTTCGGTGGCAGCTATAATGCAGTCAGTAATCTCTGAAGCAGGTTACAAAACCGGAATCTATACCTCACCCCATCTGACAGATTTCAGGGAAAGGATCAGAATCGGCCAGAGGAAAATCGACAAAGAATATATCTTAGACTTTGTCTCAGATTTAAAGGAAAAGATCGAAAAGAATAGATATACCTTTTTTGAGGTCACTACAGCCTTAGCCTTCTCCTATTTTGCTCAAAAAGGAGTGGATATCGCAGTTGTGGAAACCGGATTAGGCGGAAGGTTAGACTCCACAAACGTGTTATCACCACAATTAGCGATAATCACCACTCTGAGCCTGGATCATACAAAAATATTAGGAAAGACCTTAAAAAAAATTGCCTTTGAAAAAGCCGGAGTAATTAAAGAAAATGTCCCTACGATTGTGGAAACAGACAAAAAGGAAGCTATAGATGTCATCAGATCCATTTGCAGAAAAAAGAAATCAGAATTTTTACAGGTGAACAGACATTGCCAATGGAAAATCAAAGGGAAAAACCTTCAGGGCACATCTTTTCTCTTAAATTCTAATTCCAAACAGTACAAAAATCTAAAAATTGGAATGCCCGGCGAACACCAGGTAAATAATGCTGCTACCGCAATCCTGGCCCTGGAAGAATTGAGGAAAAAGGGATGGAAAATAACCGATCGTTCCATAAGAGTAGGCTTAAAAAATGTAGATTGGAGAGCCAGATTTGAAATATTCAGAAAAAAGCCCCTGGTGATTCTGGACGTAGCTCACAATCCCGAAGGGATAAGGACTTTATTGAAAACAATGGATGAATTGATACCCGACAAAAAGACCGTCTTTATATTCGGAGTAATGGCAGATAAGGATTACCCCCGGATGCTGAAGCAAATCTCAAAAAAAACGGAGCTAATACTTCTCACCAGGCCCGATTATCATAGATCAGCCACCCTCAAGGATCTGGAAAAAGCGATTAAAAAGGTACACGTGGAATTTAAGCTATTCGAGAAGATAAAAGATGCCTACTTATATGCTTTGAAGACCACATCGCCTTCAGACACCATTTGTATTACAGGATCGCACTTCACAGTGGGGGAATTTCTGAGCTTAAGGGGAACTCAACGCAGAATATTGCGTTAAGACGCTGTTTTCCACGAATTTCATAATCGGTTATTAAATAAACGAATAGTTAACTCAAATTTTAACCAATCCTCCTATTTCCGCAGAATCTTGCGAAAAATAAGGTAAATTTGAATTGGATATAATACCTCGCCAGTTCTTCATATGTTTAACTTGTTAATTAACAAGAGATTAGCTTTTTAGTAATCCTCCCTGTTCAAAATTGGCACAGATTCTGCTATATACCTTTGTTGCAACTAACGCCCCCTTTGCTGGATTGCCTCTTCTGCTACCCTTTGCCCACGGACTGAGAGGGGAAGTGGGCAAAGGGTTAATTTTTTATATTCTTTACGTAGTCCATTAAACCGATTAAAATCTCATTCATTTTTTATGATCAATAATCACAAATCTGCGGAGCTGGTCCGCTTCTGAAAATATAATTTACTAAATAGACCGCATCAGCAATTGTAACCTCTTGGTCACAGTTGGCATCCGCAGCCTTTATCGGACAGGGTGCTTCCCAACCCCTGAATAGATAATGCACTATAAGAGGCACATCAGGTATGTCAACAATATTATCCCAGTTCAGATCGCCCGGATTGTATGGGCATAGTCTTAATTGATAAGTTTCTTTAAAGAAAACTGGAGTATAACCATTTGAAAAGGTATCAACAAGTGTTATCGGGGGGGCCATAGCATAAAAGCAGGTATCCAAACAGATAGCTCCAGAATCATAAGCAGTAAAGATTAAAGTAGCTACGGGTCCATCACCAGGCGGTAGACAGGGAGCAAACATTGCAGTAGCTCCTAACATAATCTGTGGATAGAGCTCAATATTTATTGCTGTAACTCCCCATTGTTCCACCCTGCTACCTTCAAAACATTTGGGATTGGCTGAACCGTTGTTTTTAGCTGGATCAAGGAAACTGCTGCCATCGTAACATCTGTCTAACAATGGAAAGACAAACGAAACAATGGCGTCAGTTTCATTTTTCAGATTGACGTTGATCTTGATATCCCTTCCAATAGGATCTACATAGAACGTATCGCCGTCAGGAGACATCCTGGGCTGGGGTACAGGTTCAAAATAGACTGTATCAGGACACGCGGTTGAGGGGTCCGCATAGCTGAAATCAAAAAGAAAAAAACAGGTAAAAATAACTGCAAATGAAAAGATCAAAATCTTTGTCAAAGCTTTTCTTGATATTCTCATTTTCTTACCTCCCTCTTAATAATCACAAATCTGCGGAGCTGGCCCGCTTCTGAGAATATAGTTTACTAAATACACCGCATCAGCAATAGTAACCTCCTGGTCACAGTTGGCATCAGCAGCTTTTATAGGACAGGGCGCTTCCCAGCCCTTAAATAGATAGTAGACTATGAGAGGCACATCAAGTATGTCAACAATATCATCCCAGTTCAAATCGCCGGGATTGTAAGGGCATAAGGATACAGTGAAAATTCCCGATATAAACACTGGTGTGTAACCGATTGTAAGAGTATCTATAAGCTCTATACCGATGCCCACAGGAGTAAAAAGTGTATCCAGACAGATGCTTCCACTATCAAAAGCTGTGAAGGTAAGAGTTGCCAGAGGACCATCTCCAGGTGGAAGAGGATCAGTCATCATGGCAGTTGCTCCAAGTAGAAAATCAGGGGGATAGAGGTTAAGGTTTAACGCTGTTACTCCCCAATGTTCCGCTCTGCTTCCCTCAAAGCATTTGGGGGCTGCAGATCCATTGTTCTTGGCTGAATCAAGGAATATATTTCCGGTGTAACACTCATCTTTTAATATGGCTGTGAAAGCAGCAATATAAGTGTCATTCTTGAGATTCATTTTAATCTTCACATCCGCACCCGGATTAACATAGAAGGTATCCCTATCAGGAGACATTTTAACAGTTGGCACAGGTTCAAAATAGACTGTGTCATTATCGAAAGTTTGCTTATCCCCATAGCTTAGATTATAGAGGGATAGAAATGTTAAGATAACTAAAAAAGACCAGACCAAAATCTCAGACTGAGACTTATTTGATATCTTCATTTTTTACCCCAACCAAAAGGGTTTCTAAGTTATTTGATTATCTATTACTAATTTAACAGATAATTTCACTTTGTCAAGAAAAATCCTGCATTCTGGTTTTGGTGCTGTGAAAGAGTAGATACTTTATGAAGGTTTTGAAATTTCTATATCTTGAAGGATCTGGTAACAATAAAGGAGGAGACGAACTCCTTTAAAAGGTCTGAGATCTCGGATGCATCCTGGTAGCGTTCGTCAGGATTTTTTGCCATGGTTTTTTCCACTATCCGATCGAAAATAGTGGGAATCCTATCATTAATAACAGAAGGTGCTATGGGTACCTCATTCAAGATGCAATACATCAGGGAGTTTATATCCTCTCCTCTGAAGGGTTTGTGTCTGGTCAAAAGCTCATACAGAACCACTCCGGTAGAGAAAATGTCAGCTCTTTTGTCAGCCGGTTTGCCCTGCAGCTGTTCAGGTGATATATAGCTGGGCGTCCCCACAGCTACGCCGGGTTGGGTCATGGAGGTGGCTCCAAATCTGGCTATCCCGAAATCCATAACCTTAACATTGAAATCCTCCAGAATCATTATATTAGCTGGCTTTATGTCCCGGTGAACAATTCCATTCTGGTGAGCGTAGGACAGGGCATCGCATACCTGAATTATTAACTTGGCCACAATTCTATAGTTCAGTTCGGTTTTTTTCTTCATCAGCTTATCCAGAGTATATCCATCCAGGTATTCCATGGCGATATATTGTAAATCGCCCTCTTCCCCCACATCATAGATGGTCACGATATTTGGATGGGAAAGTCGTCCCGCAGCCTGCGCCTCCATGATCAGACGATCCTTTAACTCTTTGATCTCTTCCTCCGAGACCAACAGATCCAACCTGATGGTCTTCAGGGCAATAAGCCGGTCGATGGCTGGATCCTCCCCTTTATATACTGTTCCCATAGCTCCCTTGCCCAAAGGTTCCAGGATTTTGTATCTGCCAAACTGACCCAGGTCCGCAAGGGTGGTGGTCTTCATTTTCTCAGGAGTTTTATTCTCCTGGGAGATTAGATTGATAACATCGGTGGAGGGTTTTGCTTCTTTCTGAATTACTTCAGGTTCACTAACTGGTTTTTGGATGGAAAGTTTTGTGGTTATTCGAGGTTCTGTCTTTAAAACTTCAGCCACCGCTTCCTTTTCATCATGATCCGGGAACGTCTTCTTTTCAGTTTCCCTCTTTTTCTGAGGTTTTACTGCTGGGGTAGCCGCAAGGAAAAGAAGAATCTCCAGGATAGGATAAAGCGGTTTGGTCAAAACACCAATGGAGGAGAAAAGAATAAAACTCAAATTAACCACCACAAAGAAAAACACGGTGAGTATAACCAGCCGATAAAGCAGGGAAACGTTGGGTAAAACCACGGCACAGAAAACACCGATCAAGACCAAAACCAGAAGGTCAAACCAGAAACTCCAGGGGGTGAGGAAATTTTTGTGAATTATATTCTCCACTGCATTAGATGTTCTCTCCACGGATGTCATTTCAGCGGAAACCGGGGTTTGGATTTTGGTGGCATTAGATTCGGTTAACCCCACCATGACTACCTTATGAGTTAAAATCTGAGGGTCCACCCTGTCGGATAGGACATCCCAGGCGGAAATATGGGTAAATGTTTTAACCGGGCCATTATAGTTGACCAGCATCCTTGCCTTTTTATCTACGGGAATGGGTATGTCTTTCATAGTTATACTCTGGTCCTCTATTCTAATCTGCTCATCCCCGGCTTCAAGATAATTTTTGGCTATTTGCAAGGACACAGAAGGATAGTACTCATTCTGGTAGGAAATTAAAAGCGGCTCCTTTCTGACTTTCTTATCAATATCCTTTGCCAGGTTTATATGTCCCACATTTTGAGCGGCCAAACCAATTTTCCCGGAGGGATAGAAAATCTGAAGAGCGGAAACAGGGGAGAGCTTCTCCTGGCCATCTTTTTTCAGTGCGGACTTCAAAACCCAGGATGGAGTTTCAGATTGTGTCAAACCTACCTCTGACAGGTTAAAGTAGATAGGAACTATAACATTATCCAACTCCCCTATCAGATCGGCTAAAACTCCCGTATTGCCGGAGGTGTCCTCATCCACATCCTGGGGCAAAAACATATCCATAAACACAACCCTGGGCTGCGAAAGAGAGACCGAGTAGATTAAATCGGCGATCCTATCTCTACGCCAGGGCCAATCTCCCACATTCTTTAATGCTTTATCATCTATTCCCACAATTATGATCTGATCCCCAGGAGACAAATTCCCCCTGAAATTGTACATCATATCCTGGATACCCATGTCCAGTTTTTCCAGCCATTGAGGACTTTGTCCATAGAGCAGTATGATGAAAATAGCTATCAGAACGAAAAGAATAAAGCCGGAAAATCTGCTTTTTAGCTTTAAGAATGCACCCCTTATATCTTTATCTACCATAGTATAGTCTTTCAATCAAAAACTGAGGAAGCTTTGCCTTTTTCATCTTATTCTGGGTTTTTTTAATGTCATATCTAGCCCTTTTCAGCCGGGCAACTTTTTCCTTATCATCATAGATCAAATAACAGGCTCTGTTATCCCCGTCCCGGGGCTGTCCCACAGCTCCGATGTTAATCAGATATTTGAATTCATCCTCTATTTTGACCGAGTTATCCTCGTGCAAAAAGCAGTGCTTGTCATTATATTTCTTTATGATAAAGGGTCGATGGGAGTGTCCCACCAGGCAGATATGTGCCTGGAAGAAACCGAAGTTCTCCTCTGCCTCGTCCAGATCGAATATGTAATCCCAGCTTTGGGGATCCTTGGGTGTGGAATGAACCATATGGAAGATCTGGAACCTATTGTCCATTACATAATCGGATAGAATCTGAAAATTATCCTCGTTCAGCTTATCTTTGGTCCATTCAATGGCTTCCCGGGCATACTGGTTAAACCAGCTGGTTTCCATCATATCCAAAGCGGCGTAGTCGTGATTCCCCATCAAAGGCTTGGTGGATAATTTTTGAATCAGCTCCACGCACTCGTTGGGATCAGGACCGTAACCCACCGCATCGCCCAAAAAGAAAATCTTCTCCAGATTCTCTTTTTGGAAGTCCTCAGCTACCGCCCTGAGCGCCTCTAAATTGGAATGTACATCCGAGAAGAAGCCATACCGCATCT
>JBARPA010000038.1:0-3579 GCA_049642665.1 Candidatus Zixiibacteriota bacterium | reverse complement strand
CACTTCCAAGGTATGCGGGGCATCATCCACAACAAGGATCCGCTCTTTGTTAATTGAATCAGTCATCTGGGTCATTTCCCTCCACGTCTGGTGCTCCTGTTAATGGCAGTTTGATCTCGAATCGTGTGCCAAGACCCAGCCTGCTGTCAACTGATATAGAGCCCCCGTGCGAGCTTACAATTCCATGAACCACAGCCAAGCCCAAGCCTGTTCCTTGATCAACCTCTTTAGTGGTAAAGAAGGGAATGAATATCTTTTTCACTACCTCCTTGCTCATACCCACACCTGTGTCTTCCACAATCAGGGAAACATATTGCTTGCCAGGAAGTGTCCGCACTGACAGCTTGCCCCCTTCAGGCATTGCCTGAACAGCGTTCACTATCAGATTAACTAATACTTGAGTTAACTGACCTCGATCAGCTATTATTTCCGGTAAATTAGGGGAAAGCGAACGTACCAGCTCTATCCCTTCCTTGGCACAGCGGGATTCCAGGAAATAGAGTCCTTCTTCCACTAACTGATTCAAATCGACCTGGATTTTTTGAGGTGGCATCTGGCGTGCAAATAGCATAAGTTTTTTGATGACCTCTCGTGCATGAAGAGAAGCAGACTCTATTTTATCGATGTCCTCAGCAGCTTGTTTTGGCAATTCTGGACTTTTCTTAGCCAGCTGGGCGAATCCCAGGATGCTTCCCAACGGCTCATTAAGCTCGTGAGCCACACCTGCGGCAAGCTGGCCAATGGTGGCCAGTCGATCAGCATGCATGAGTTGATTCTGAAGTCTTGTTTTTTCCTCCTCAGCCTGTCTTCTCTGGATAATAGTTGCAACCTCTCGGGCTATGGTGTCGATCAGGTGTCGCTCCTCTTTTAGAAACGGACCTTCGTCAAGTTCTGGTTTTTCCTCTGTGTATGTTACCTCGACAAAGCCCCGTTTTTCCCCCATTATTATTATATTTGCTTTCTGGTTATGTTGACCCTCCTTAAAGCCAGGTGTGTCATAATATCGCCCATCCAGAACAATCTTGCCGGAGGTAATTTCAGGGTATAACCAGGCAGGAGGAAGAAGCTCCGCTATGCTATGTAGAATCTCCTCTAATGATAGGTCAGGTTGTCCCGCCAGGCGGGCAATTCCATAAAGGCAGGTTAGCTCCTTGATCCTTTCTCGCAAAGCCACCTGCACCCGCCGATGTGTTAGAGCAATACCCACAGTGCTAGCCAGCTCCTCATATAGCTGTATTTCATTTTCCCTGAAGTGATTCAAGTGCCTGCTCTTCAGCTGGAGCAACCCCATATCATTCTCATCGACTACTAGAGGGAAAAGGGCTAATGATTTGAAATCGTCCTGAAGGCGAAACCCCTGGAGATTCCTGGTATCACCAATCCATAGGCTTTTGCCTTTTGTGAATGAAGGAAGGGTAGGCTCATGTTGACCCAGTATCACAGCTCGGCACAGTGATTCTATCCCTGAATCGTTCGGAGAGCAAGGAATCATCATGCCGTCCTCGGCTTTTGTACAGGGCAGATGTTCCACTCGAAAGTACTGCTCGGCTCCTCGAGACATCTCGCATAAATAGTACTTGTCATGTCTCTTAAGCCGCAGTTCGACAGAATCGCATCCTGAAAAGTCACTCAGGATTTTACAGACTTCTCTGGCGAAATCAATTCTCGGCATCCCCCTGTTTGCATAGTCCAGTATCTTATGAGAAAGAGCTCGAAAGTCCTCATCATGCTGGTGACCCAAGTCACTGTTCCCGGTTGAACCTGAGGGTTTCTTATTCATAATACTAACCTAATAAACCAAGCTCATAATGTAAAGAGAAAACCACATAAGGTTCTGGTACCAACTAGTATCATAAATTTATACGTTTTGGGAGATGTGTGTTTTAGAAATTAAGGCGTTGAGAAGGAAGTTCTGATAGTCTCTTAATTCCCGAGAGTCTACATTTATGGGTAGCAATTGAGTTGGCGAAGTTGGCAGATATTACAGGGTCTTCTGATTTAAGGTACGAAACCAGAAAAACTGCTGAGAAGACATCCACACATCCGGTTGATCTTCAATCCCATATTATTTAATAATGGTAATTTGAGTGTGGTGAAAATAAAAAGCCCTCCAATCTTGAAATCAGAGGGCTTTTTTGTTGCAAACCTCTAACTACTACTTTAACATCAACATCTTTTTTACCTCGATGAAACTATCTGTCTTCAACCTATAAAAGTAAACCCCGCTGGATACTTCGCTACCCGCTTGATTTTTCCCATCCCAAGTAGCTTTCTTATAGCCTGATATTTGATACTGATCTATTAGGGTCGTGACATGTTTACCGAGTATATTGTAAACAGACACATCGACTTGGGCATTTTCAGGCAATACATATTCAATTATTGTCTCTGGATTGAAAGGATTGGGGTAATTCTGGAATAGGTTGAAATACTTCATCTTATGTTCATTTGATTGGTCATTAACTAATGTCGCATACGAAGTGAAAACAAAAACTTTACCAATGTGGGAACTATCATAATAAGAGGAGACTGATATCTCATCATAGCTATCACCATTTATATCTCCGATATATGCAACATTTACTCCAAATTTTTCACCTTCTCGGTCGTCGCCTATCAGTATAATATCAGCCGATGAATCCATTTCGCTACCACCAAAAAATATGTGAACTTTTCCCTTGAGTTCCTTTCCAGACTGATAATCACCTATTATAATATCAGCAAAACCATCCTTATTTAGATCCCCAGCCGTGGATAAAGTAAGACCAAAAGCAGTAGGACTGACAGGTTCTTCCCATAAATAAAAAGTGTCAAAGGTTAAATCACCACAAGGTAACTTACTTCGAAGCAATTTTGAATTCCATCCTCCTGCACCTCTACTCACTAAGATATCCATAATACCATCTCCATTTACATCTCCCGC
The DNA here is from genome assembly GCA_049642665.1 of Candidatus Zixiibacteriota bacterium. Classification (GTDB taxonomy): domain Bacteria; phylum Zixibacteria; class MSB-5A5; order MSB-5A5; family SM23-73-2; genus CAYURP01. Next base: position 656 of record JBARPA010000038.1, on the reverse strand, counting down.
ACTCGCTACCACCCTTCCTGAGTGACCATAATTAATGGAATCTCCATAAAAGGCAAGATCAGAGACCGTATCCATGGGATTTCCTCCCAGATATATTTCAGCTTTACCTGGAGCTTGTGGAAAACCCGTATAAGGAGAACCTATTAGAATATCATCATAGTTATCACAGTTTATATCGCCTATACCAGTCAAAGAACGACCTAATTCCTCAACCGAATCAGGATGACCATAAATATAGATATCAAATAGGCTGTCCATTTCTTCTCCTCCAAGGTAAATGAAAACTCTTCCAGCTGGATCCCAACCACCAGTTGCAGCCACCATCACATCATCATAATTATCACCGTTGACATCCCCGGCTGAAGTGACTTGGGATCCAAAAAAATAACGATAATCCGAATCCTGCAGGATCACATCCACTACAGTGTCCATGGGACTACCTCCCAAATAGATATGCGCTTTGCCAGCCAACTCAGCCCCATTATTCGGATTATAAGCTGAGGGAGCAGACACGATGATATCATCATACCCGTCATTATTAACATCCCCGGCGCAGGCAACTGATTTGCCAAAGTTCCCCTCATCCACGATCCTGAATTCCGGGATGGTATCAAAATCAGAGGATCCAAAATAGATCTTCACATATCCTTTGCCTC
>JBARPA010000037.1:0-6296 GCA_049642665.1 Candidatus Zixiibacteriota bacterium | reverse complement strand
GCATCAAGGAGCTTAACCAGCTTCAGAAAGTCTACAAAAAGTATAGGGGAAAAGGCTTTGAGATACTTGCCATTGATGTGGATGGGCCGCGCAGCTTCTCCAAGGTCAAACCCAGGGTCAAAGGGCTTAAGTGGGACTTTCCGGTTCTCTGGGACAAATCAAAGAAGATCTACCGAAAATACCATGTCCTGGGAATACCTCATACAGTTTTAATCGACACCTCAGGGCAGATCAGGTATACTCATACCACCTACCGCTACGGTGATGAGGAGGTGATCATAAAGAAGATCGAGGAGATTCTGGCTGAACAGGAAAAAGCTTCCACAAAAAAGGAGGAAGAAGCATCTGAAAAGTAGAATTGTGTATCATTCATCGTTTATCGTTTATCCTTCCGTTTGGTTTTTATTAATCCTTTTTTTTCTGTGCGTTCCGCAAAAGGGATTGGCTCAGGATTTCGAGATCTCGGCAAGCAATCAGCTGGAATATTCCCTGGACCGAAAAAATCACGAGGACATTTTCCACAACTGGTTTGACTTTAACTGGAGCCATGACCTCTATAGCTTGGGTTTAAGATATGAGGCTCACCAGCCGGATGACTTTGGTGAAACTTATCAGGATCTTTCATTTAGATATTTTCAGTTATCTCCGGGGCTTCTGGAACTTACCGTGGGAAATTACTACGCCATGCTGGGACGGGGATTGATCCTGCGCTCCTATGAGAATCGGGACTTAAGACAGGATAATAACCTGGATGGAGTAAAAGGCACAATGGATCTGGATGGTTACCAGCTCACCCTGCTTTGGGGGAGTCCCAGGTCCAAATATGAAAGAATCGATGATCCCCTGCATGCGGTGGATACAAAAATAGATGTTTTCCACTGGATGAGCCTGGGAGGAAGTTATCTGCGAACTGACATCACCGATTTTGGCTTTATTCAGCTTTACGGTGGGAATCTGGGACTTCGCCTTCCTCATCTGGATTTTTATGGAGAATATGCCAGAAAGGATTCAATAGAGGAGAGAGAAGAAAGGCCCGGGAATGGGATCTACCTGTCGTCCAATCTTTATTTCACTGGTTTTGGACTCTCTCTGGAATACAAAGATTACGAAAGATTCGAATTCAGTCACGGTGAGTTAACCTACAATAACCCTCCTTCCCTCACCAAGGAACATCTTTACACTTTGTTGAACCGACGGGCTTATGTTTTAACTCTTTATGATGAGAAGGGTTACCAGGTTCAGGCTGTCTCCACTCCCTCCCAGGGCTTCTCGCTTTTAGCAAATTACAGTTATACCACCGACCACAATGATAAACTTATTTACTCCGAAATCTACGGAGAGGCTGAGTACGATTATGAGAATCTGGGAACCATAAAGGCCGGATTCAGCCGGATGGAAAATAAAAAAGACGCTGGCTCGCCTCAAAATCTGGCTCCAGTTTTTGATATAACCTACTACCTTTCAGAGCAAAACAGCATCGACTTTTTGCTGGAACATATGTGGACCAGGAAATATGACGGAGACATCACCTATTATGACCAGATAATTTCTTTGAGCTTTTCACATTCCCCATTTTTCTCCTTAACCTTAACCCACGAGAGAACCTCCGAATGGGAAACCAGAACCTGGTCAGGTAGGAAGAATTGGTTCATAGTCACCCTGGATGCGACGTTAAGTGAGCACCACAATCTATCTCTGAGCCTGGGCACCAGGCGGGCAGGAAAGGTCTGTTCCGGTGGGGTTTGCACTCAAAGGCCAGCCCTGGATGGCGGTGAAATTAAGCTTTTAAGCCAGTTCTGAAACCTTAATTCCACAATTCCTGAAAATAAAAAAACTTGATCTTCACTTCCTTTTGCTGTATGATAAGATGCAGTATGAAACCATGGCATGAGGAAGATAGTTTCTGGACGAAATTTGCTCCAGTTATGTTTCACCAGGGACGCCTGGAAAAAGCAAAAGAGGAAGTGGGAAATATCATTTCCCTTTTAGGAGTCAGTCCGGACGCCTCAATTCTTGATCTTTGCTGCGGACCAGGGAGACATTCTCTGGAATTAGCCCGACGCGACTTTAAAGTAACCGGAGTGGACAGAACCAAAACCTATCTGGACAAAGCTCGCAAGTTGGCAAAAAAGGAGCATCTCAAAGCCAAGTTCATCCAGAAGGACATGAGGGAGTTCTGTGTGCCTAATACTTTCAATGCAGCCATTAATCTTTTCACCTCTTTTGGCTACTTTGAAGATCACAAAGACGATGAAAAGGTTTTGAGGAACGTCAGTCGCTCGTTGAAGCGCAAAGGAATATTTCTGATCGATACCATGGGCAAGGAGGTTCTCGCCCGGATAGTTAGGGAACGGGATTGGCTGGAAATAGATGGCAACATAATACTGGAAGAGCGAAAAGTATGTAAAGACTGGACCTGGATAGAAAGTCGCTGGGTTCTGTTAAAAGATGGAAAAAGGGAGGAATACACGGTTTCCCATCGTCTCTATTCAGCAGCTGAGCTGAGTTTGCTTTTAAAACAGATCGGCTTTAAACAAATAGAGGTATACGGCGATCTGGCAGGAGCACCCTACGATCACACTGCCCGGAGATTGGTGGCTGTTGCACACAAAGGGTAGAAAAAAGCGGCATAATATCTCTTGTGGGTAGTTCACCTGAATGAGCATAATCTTACAATTTGCAAGACCGCTTTTTATTATCCTTCTTGCTGCATTATGCTACGTTCCCCTTTTTGCAGCCTCGGTTGAGAATATAAAAGAAGCGGATTCCCTTGAACAGAAGCGTTCAGGGTTTGTTCTTCTGCCCATTCTTTATTATACGCCTGAGACCAAACTTGCCGGAGGAGGACTATTAAACTATTATTTTCGTGAATCGCACAGCAAAACCAGCACCCGTCCCTCCTCTGTTATGCCCTCCCTGATCTACACCCAGAACAAGCAAATAATGGCCGAGCTTTCAACCTACCTCTACTGGAAAGACGAAGCGTATTACTCCCAAGGCTATATTGGGTATGTTAAATTCCCTGATAAATTTTACGGTATCGGCAATAATACACCGGAGGATGATGAGGAGGATTATACACGTAGATTTACCAGGATGCATATCAGTTTTCAGAAACGTGTACTTCCCGGGTTTTATCTGGGTATACAATACGAGCTTATACATAGTAAACTCATAGGGGTTGAAAAAGGCGGTCTTCTGGAAAAAGGGGATATTTTCGGCAGCGATTGTGGAATAGTTTCAGGTGGAACATTCTTAGCAAGCTGGGATACTCGGAACAATGTCTACTATCCTTTCTCAGGATGTTTTCATCAATTTTCAGCCAGCTTTTTCAAGAGTGCTCTGGGAAGCGATTATGATTTTAACAGGTATACCCTGGATCTTCGGCAATACTTTCCGTTTTTTTCTTCACATGTTCTGGCTTTGCAGGGATACTTAAGCAGCACAACAGGCGATCCGCCATTCCAGATGTTATGCCTGTTGGGCGGTCAAAATATGATGCGGGGATACTATCAGGGCCGGTACCGGGATAAAAATATTGTCGTTTTCCAGGCGGAGTACCGCATACCATTTTGGCGGAGGTTGGGATTGGCCGGCTTTAGCGGTTTTGGGGATGTGGCAGACCGGTTTAGTAATTTCCGACTGAGCGATTTCAAGTATTCTCTTGGAGCGGGAATCCGTTATACGCTCAGCCAACAAGAAAGTATCAACCTCAGGTTTGATATCGGCTTTGGTGAAGGCTCATCCGGCGTTTATGTCACTTTAAATGAAGCTTTCTAAAAGAAAATGGGGGATGAGAAAAGCTGCTTCATGACCTGCTGCCTTTCGATTTTTCCCCAAGATGAATTAACAAGCTCACTTCACCGGTGGTGATCACCGTCTTGAACACCACTGCTCCTATTACCAGGGCTACATAAAAACCGAGGATGGTGTTCAGGGGAAATGGCAGATGCAGAAATTCGGGAATGCCGAATTGGATTGCTTGCTCAGCACTCAAGACATTGCGTCCACCAATTGCCGCCAGCACAGGTATAATTATAAAAGAGGCAGCCGGCAGGCAGGAGTAAAGAGACAGGGAAAATGAGGTTTTGATGACCTGACGGGCGGGAGCCTGCTCTCTGAGCCACAAACCGAAAACAATGCCCCATACAAAGGCTAAGCCCACGCTGAGCACCGGTATTCCCATGCCCACGGTTATGGCAATGCCTTCGATAAAGTATATGCCAATAAGCGTTACAAAGTAGCGGAAAACCCTTGCTGTGTTACTGTTGACTTTTCTGAGGAGCCTGGCCAGAGGAACAGCCAAGCCAAACCCGATAATCAGATTAACGATGAGTAAAATATATGGAACAGGGTCCATCTTTAACTACCCTCAGTCCAATCGCCAGTTACTGTAACCAAAGCCCAATTCCCCTTATGCCTGCTAACTAAGTATATATATTCCTATTACAAGTCAAGAGGTTTTATAAGAATCCCCTCCCTTAATCGCTTACATGAAAAGATCTTAAAAAGGTTATGTACCATTTTAACTGTATAAACATTGAACAGGTATTTAACGTCAAATTTACCTAATAAATCAGTGAAAACAAAAAAATTTACGTAATACTTCGGAATATTTGACGGAATCACCCAAATCTTTTAAGAAGGAGGTTTAGAAACCTTATGTTGCACAAAAAAATTGAGATGAAACCCAAGAAGAAAATCGCCCTGGTAGCCCATGATAACAAGAAATCCGATTTGCTGGAGTGGGTGAGATTCAATAGAAAGCTTCTGATAGGGCACGAGCTTTTTGCCACCGGAACAACCGGCGAGGTTTTAGAGCAGGAGCTGTGCGTGAGAATCAACAAACTTCAGAGCGGGCCTTTGGGTGGTGACCTGCAAATCGGAGCTAAGATTGCACAGGAGGAGATTGATTTCATGATCTTTTTCTGGGATCCGTTAGAGCCGCATCCACACGATCCGGACGTAAAGGCGCTTCTGCGCATAGCCGTGGTGTGGAACATACCCGTGGCCTGCAATCGTGCTTCTGCAGATTTCATGATCTCCTCCCATCTGATGGACGAGGAATATGAACGCCTGCTCCCCGATTACAACGATTACCGGGCACGTATGCGAGCCGACCAGCTTTCCTGATTGGGAGACTGCAGGGCTATCCTCCCCCTACCTGCAGAATCTCCCTATTTTTCCTCCCCCTCAAGTCTTTATCTCTTAGATATAAAAGCTTTAAAAGGACTTGACTTGGATCCCTCTTGCCTTTATGATATCAGTAAAGAATAAAAAATATAAGACCTTATAACGGGGTTTGCGGGTGAATAGGGTAACCATGCAAAGTTTATTTAAACAAGGAGGACTTAGCCATGGCTCAAGATAAAAAGAGAACCTGGGATAACATGAACAGGTTGTGGAGTGATCTGAACACCATAGTGCTTGACATCCAGGGAAACAAATACGCCATAATGAGCGACATTCACCTGGGGGATAAGGGGGATGCAGACGATTTCCGGGATAATGAAAAAGCTCTGGAAAGGGCGCTGGAGCATTATAAAAACAATGGCTATAAGCTGATACTTTTAGGCGACATCGAGGAGTTCTGGCAGTTCGATCTGGATGCCATTAAAAACAAGTATGATAAAACTATCTACACGAAGATAAAAACTTTTGGAGATGAAAACGTCTTTCGCGTTTGGGGAAACCACGATTCCGAGTGGAGGGTATATGATGACCCGGCCAGAAACAAACAGGAAAAAACCAGGGGTGCATATGAGGCCTTGAAGATGAAAGATGCAAACGGGGAGGAATGCATTCTGCTTTTGCACGGACACCAGGGCAGCACAGAATCTGACAAGACCAGCTGGTTCAGCCGATTCTGGGTCAGGTTATTCAAAAACGTGGAGGCATTAGCCAAATGGCTTAAGCTTTACGGCCATTCTTCTGCCACCAAATCCCAGGTAGCCAAAAATTACGAGCGGATTTTCTACTCCTGGGCAAAGAAAAATAAAAGGATAGTCATTTGCGGGCATTCACACCGGGCCATCTTTGCATCCAGGTCTTACATAGAGAAACTTAAGGAGCAGATCGGGGAGCTGCAAAAAGCGGTTCTCCACGATAAAAGCCTGACCAAAAAGGATAAAGAGCAGAAAATCGAGGAAATCCGTAAAAAAACCATAGAGTTATTAGATGAGAAACAGAAAAACAGAGAAATCACCGCCACTGACAACCTGAAAGATATCAAACCCTGCTATTTCAATACAGGATGTGCGCTTTATACCAACGGCATCACAGCCATAGAGATAGCC
>JBARPA010000036.1:0-10909 GCA_049642665.1 Candidatus Zixiibacteriota bacterium | reverse complement strand
TGGATTCATTAAACCATTTTACTATACCCTCTGTCACAAAATCACCACCTTTCTTTTATAAATAAAAAACCACGAAAGTCCTACAGAATAAGCTTTCGTGGCAAAAAATCTCAACCTGACAAAAACCTATCTTAGCTTTCCTACCTATACTTCAATGTGTATACGCTTTATTTCCAATATTTGATAATATTCTACATATTTTTATTGTCGGTTTTAAAATGTCAACGATTAGCTAAAATCGTTAAACGAGACAAGTAACCCAAAGGTCAGCCCATGGCTGTAAGATTTTGACTTTTTTGATATCATGAGTCGGCCTCCCAAGCCAGACATCTATGTTTTTGTGGTACAGTAGATTAAACAGGGGCCAGTTAAAGAATCTTTTTATTGAATCTTCGGATTCTCAGGGTTTTGTCGAAGACATGTTTCGAATGTAAGGGGAATCTGTTGTCCTTCCGCCTGATAATACAAAAGCTCGTCATATTTCAGTTACAACAATAAAGAGGAATCAGCCAGGGAGTAAACCTCAAAAAATTGAAACTTACAGACTAAATTTACATATAAGTATTCAGGAGATTAAAAAGATATGAGAATTAATTCTTACATCAGGGGAGACGTGGTAATTCTGGAACCGGTGGGAAAGCTATTGCCTGGGCAGGCTGTGAACAAACTTGATGAAAAGCTTTATGCACTAGTAGGCAGAAAAAAGATCCGGGTCATCCTCGATTTAGGCAAAACCAGCCAGGTTGGCTCTTCGGCAATCAGCGTTCTTCTTAATCATCATATGAAATTCAAAGAAATTGGCGGCAGTCTTAAATTGGCCAATCTCACAAAGAACATCCAGCAGATCATCGCCATAACCCGCCTGGCTCTGGTATTTGAAGTGTTTGACAATCTTGAGGCAGCCCTGGACAGCTTTGGTGATCGATTTCCCAAAAAAAGGATATTCAACTCAGCATGGTTGTAGGTAATTCTTGAAGCTATGATGAGCCAGCGAGGGTTACCAGCTCATTTCCTTTTGCGGAATTAGTAGGCATCATAATGATCCGCAGGTCATCCAGGTTCACCATACCTATAACAAACCCAACTTTTCAGGCAGACGAAAAGATCTAACTCCACATTTTAGTTATTATCTCTTTGGAAGTAGCAGGTAGGACAAGGTCAGGTGACCTTGTCCAGAAAAGCCGGGCAAAAGACTCAGAACTGCCTACCCAAGTTATTAGAACAGGCGAAAAGCTATACTTCATAGAAGGTAAAAAAATTATTGTTGCAATTTATCAAAATCAGAATAGATTTTACCCAGACAGGAGGATAATTATATGTTTCATAACATACCGAAAGCAATTGAACAGAGAATGCATTACCTGGAATCTCAAAATGCTAAAGATAGGCTAAGCAAAAAACCTCATCTTGTGAGACTCAGGCAAATACCACCAGAGACAGGCAAATTTATTGCTCTACTTGCTTCAGTTGCTCCGGAAGGTACCTACCTGGAGATAGGCACAAGTGCTGGCTATTCTGCCCTCTGGCTGGTTTTAGCATGTAAGGAACTTAATAGAAAGCTGGTGACATTTGAAGTGCTGGAAGAAAAAGTTAAACTAGCCCAGGAAACATTTAAAGTGGCAGGGGTGGAGGATCTTGTCCAGCTTATCCCCGGAGATGCCAGGGAATATCTACACAATTACAGAGACATATCTTTTTGTTTTCTGGATGCCGAGAAAGAGGCTTATCTGGATTGTTACGAGAAAGTGGTACCCAATATGGTAAAAGGAGGGCTTTTGGTTGCGGATAATGTTATAAGTCATAAGGATGTGTTGGAACCCATGGTTGAAAGATCACTCAATGACGAACGCGTGGATGCTCTGGTTATATCTATCGGAAGCGGCGAGCTGGTTTGCAGAAAATTATGATGGAAAAAATCTGTGAAAATTGAAAAAAACGGACAGATCCCACCTGGATCAAACTGAATAACTTCTATTCCTTAGTACAAGATTAATAATTATAAAAGGCAGATGTTACGTCACTGGAGGTACTAATAACTGTGCAGGGAATCTATTCACGAAAAAAACTGGAAATATCCGCAGGTCCCCGACCTTCAAAAACCATAGACCACACCGGCAAAAGCGCCATTCCCGTTGTAGGAGGGATTCCTTTTATACCCAGCATTTGAAATGTGCAGGCGATTCACACCTAATAAGAGATTCACATTGGTAAGAAATCTAACTGAAACCCCGAAGACATATCGCTGAGTGAAGTTCCAGAATGTTCCCCCTGGAGGAAATCTATCTGAGCATAGTAGGAAACCCAACCTGAAAGCAATGAAGAGATTATGTCTGTCCTTTCGGACAACATCGAAACGTACGGTACCTGCTAAACCCGCCCCCAATCTATCCGCATTTAGCTTCCGGTCAGAATCGCCATGATCAATCCTGTGCCCATCGGTGAGCATTAGGTGAATACCTCCGCTGAGGGAAAGAGGTTTCAAAACGTAATACCCCCGTTCGAAATTCAGGTTTATTATGTTTATATCACGATTCGGGTCTTCACTATTAAAGTACTCGACGAAAGTAGTCCGGAAGCTCGATCCCTTTTCAATGAAAGGAGAGGAGGACTCCTGGTCTTTTTTTAACTCTTCTGCTTGAACCAATGATACCCAAACCAACAGAATAACAGTTAGCAACTTTGATATTTTCATTTTCAAGAATACGGTTTTGGAAAGATTTTAGTGGTTAAATATCTCTGGAAATCATTAACTATTCCATAGCTTAAATTTAACAGTTGACCCTTTCTTATTTCCAGTTTAACCATACTATGAGATTTGTCAAGAAAAACATTTCAGACCTTGACCGTGGCACGATGTCCCAACCTACTTTATGTCTGAGCCTAATACGAATCTCTGGCTCAACTGACAGTAAAGGGCCGACGAGAGGGGTTCATAACTTTTTTTTGTAGCTCGTTTTCCGAATTCTCTACTGTTTAAAGACATCCAAAAGTTGATAGTTCAGATTTAGATAAAAGAAGTTCATACGCTCAACTGAACGACCCCGAATATTACTATCAGTCAACTTTTTGGTTGACAATCAGTTGTTTTTCACTAAAATAATAGTAAAAGGGGTCTATGGGGTTGAAAATGATTGGGAAAACTATTTCTCATTACAGAATTTTGGAGAAGCTCGGTGGTGGAGCTATGGGTGTGGTCTATAGGGCCAAAGACATCAAACTCAAACGCTATGTCGCCCTTAAGTTTCTGCCACCAGAGTTAACACGATTTCCGGATACAAGGGAACGATTTATCCAGGAGGCACAGGCGGCTTCAGCCCTGGATCACACCAACATCTGTATCATACATGAAATTGACGAGACCGAGGATGGTCAGATATTTATGGTCTTGACTTTTTATGAAGGCGAAACACTAAAGAGGATGATTCAACGTGGTCCGCTTAGGTTGGAACAGGCCATCGACATAGCCCTTCAGATAGCTCAGGGTCTGGGCCAAGCCCACGAGATGGGCATTGTTCATCGAGACATCAAACCAGCCAATTTGATGATTACCAAGGATGGTGTGGTGAAGATTGTGGATTTCGGTTTGGCTAAACTGGCAGAGCAAGACAAACCGACCCAGGTAGAAACCATAATGGGCACAGTGGCATATATGTCCCCTGAACAGGTACAGGGAGAAGAAGTTGATTACCGAACGGACATCTGGTCACTTAGTATTGTCTTATATCAGATGATAACCGGGCGACTGCCATTCCAAGGAACTTATGAGCAGGCGATAGTATACTCTATCTTGAATGAAGAACCTGTACCGATAAAAGATTTGCCCGCTGAGATCTCGTCAAGTTTGAATAAAATTCTGAGAAAAGCTCTTTCTAAGAATCTGGATTCTCGCTATCAGGTTACTAAAGAAATTCTGGGAGATTTAAGAAAACTAAAAAAAGAGATTGAATCCATAAGAGAAAGATCCTCTGAGAGAAAGCCCCAACCTTCCATTGCTGTCTTGCCATTCACCAATTTGAGTCCCAACCCAGATCAGGAGTACTTTTGCGACGGTATGGCAGAGGAAATCATTAATGCCCTGACCCACGTGGAAGGTTTGCGCGTTGCTGCCCGAACCTCAGCTTTCTCGTTCAGAGACAAAGCTGTAGATATCCGCGAGATCGGGAAGAAGCTGAACGTGGAGACTCTACTTGAAGGTAGCGTTAAGAGAGCGGGCAACCGGGTTCGCATCACTACCCAGCTCATTAATGTAACTGATGGATACCATCTCTGGTCCGAGAAGTACGACCGGGAGATGCAAGATGTTTTTGCCATCCAGGATGAGATCTCCCTGGCGATTGTAGATAAACTCAGGGTCAGGCTTTTGGGAAAACAGAAGGCAAAACTTATCAAGCGTCATACCGAAGCTATTGACGCTTACAGCCTCTATTTGAAAGGCCGCTACTTCTGGAACAAGCGGACAGAGGAGAGCCTGAAAAAAGCTGTCCAGTACTTTGAGCAAGCGATCGAGAAGGACCCGGGCTATGCGCTGGCATACACCGGCTTGGCCGATTCCTACATTCTACTTACAGAATATAATCTTCTCCCGCCTAAGAACGCCTTCCCCAAAGCAAAAGCAGCAGTAATGAAAGCTCTGGAGATTGAGGAAACACTCGCCGAAGCACGTACCTCCTTAGCATCTATTAAAACACTTAACGAGTGGGACTGGATAGGTGCTAAGAGGGAATTCAAGCTGGCAATTGAGTTCAACCCCGGTTACGCAACCGCTCACCAGTGGTATGCTGAATATTTGACCATGACGGGACAGTATGCTGAAGCCATTTCAGAGTGCAAACGGGCGCAGGAGCTTGACCCTTTATCGTTGGTCATAGGCGTAACGGCAGCAGTCACTCTCCTCTGCGGAACTCGCCGGTACGATCGGGTTATAGAAGAATGCCAGAAGGTGCTGGAGATGGACCCCAACTTCGGTGGTGCACTCAACATCCTGGGGATGGTTTATAGAGAAAGGGGATTATATCGAGAAGCTATCGAGGCATTCCGAAAGGCGAGAACCTTCGATGAAGGCAACTCATGGGTAACAGCGAATCTAGCACACACCTATGCAGTATCCGGAAATAGGAGCGAAGCGCAAAAGGTGCTTGATGAATTGGAGCAAGTGTCGAAACGAAGGTACGTCCCTCCAGACAACATAGCTTTAGTCTATCTGGGATTGGGTGAGAAAAACTTGATGTTCGAATATCTGGAAAAAGCATACCAGGACCGTTCTGTGGGACTGATCTGGCTCAGGTCGGATCCCATTTTCGACAGCATACGTTCGGATCCAAGGTTTATAGCGCTACTCAAGAGGATAGGATTGGAAAAATGATCGGCAAAACAATTTCGCCTGATGAACTCACCCTTCCGCCTTAAGCGGATCCGCCTCTGGCGGAGTATCCCTCTCTTAGAAAAAGAGGGAGTCAGGGGATGAGTTTAAGACAGATAAGGAAATACTTGATGATCAAAAAAATAATCCCACACTGTAAAATCCTTGAAAAAACCTGTGAGGGGGGTACCTATCCTTTTGAAAAGGAGCAAAAGCAGCAGGTGCGGGTTATGATTGGAAAAATAATGTCTCATTACAAGATTCTGGAAAAATAGGAGTAAGTTATCGATAACCAGCTCTTTGCCCCCTGGGCAAGCGACACCCGAAGGAGTTATACTATGAATCTCAAAACATATGCAGAAATAGTACTCAGTACTATAGTTCTTGCATTAGGTGCATGTTTGGTGGTGATTAACTGCTCCAGCAATCCGCCTCAGCTGCCAGAAACCGCGATCAAACCGGTTACAGACACATATCACGGTGTAGAGGTCATCGAAAACTACCGCTGGCTGGAGAATGGCAGCGATCAGGGGGTCCGTAACTGGAGCGAAGCACAGAACAAATATGCTCGCTGGATATTAGATCACATTCCCGCCCGGGAAGCAATTGCCAGACGACTGCAAGAGCTGTATAATGAGGCTTCGCCGGAATACTATAATTTCCAATACCGGGAAGGTGTGCTTTTCGCCATCAAGAGACAACCGCCAAAAGATCAACCCTTGCTGGTCAATATGGAATCACCCCGTGATCTGAGCACCGAGCAGGTGATTCTCGATCCCAACCAGCTGGATGCTACAGGCAAGACCTCAATCGATTTCTACGTTGCATCTCCTGATGCGCAACTGGTTGCTGTGTCGCTTTCCAAAAGTGGAACTGAGGACGGGGATGTTCATGTATACGAAGTCGCTACAGGCAAAAGCCTGCCGGATGTGGTTCCCCGGGTTAACGGACCCACCGCTGGAGGAGACATTGCCTGGACAAAAGATGGCTCGGGTTTCTACTATACCCACTACCCTCGCAAAAACGAACGGCCGCCTGAAGATATGCGGTTCTACCAGCAAGTTTACTATCATCAGCTGGGTGAATCAATAGAGGAGGATGTGTATGTTATTGGCGAGGAGTTTCCGAGGATTGCCGAGATTGAATTCGAAACAACAGACGATTGCCAGTATATTTTAGCGGAAGTGGCCAATGGCGATGGCGGAGAGTTTGCACACTATCTGCTTGACCCATCCGGAGAACGGAAACAGATTACCCGATTCTCGGATATGATCAATAGAGTTAAATTCGGGCCAGACAATGCACTCTATTTGTTGTCTCACAAAAACGCCTCAAGAGGTAATATCCTTCGCCTCCCCCCCGGAAAAACAAAACTGTCCCAGGCCAATACAGTGGTTAAAGAGAGTGAAGTGGTGATTCAGAGTTTCCTGCCTACCGTCACCAAGATCTACGTGCGAGACCTGGTAGGCGGGCCTTCCCAGATTCGTGTGCTGAACCGCGCAGGCAGATTTCAAAAACTGATACCCCTTATGCCGGTTTCATCTGTTTGGGGGATGATTTCGTTGGGAGGAGACAGTATCCTCTTCACCAACTCCAGCTACATAGAACCTCCGGCCTGCTACATCTACCAACCCTCGCAAGAAAAGCCCTTGAAGACGGCGTTATATGTTACATCCCCGGCTGACTTCAGCGATGTTGAGATTATCCGCAAGTTTGCCACCTCAAAAGATGGTACCCAGGTCCCGGTGAATATTATCCTCAAAAAAGGCACCCAGCTGGATGGTAATAATCCAACCATTCTCTATGGTTACGGGGGCTATGGCTCAAGTCAGACACCCTGGTATAACCGCACCCTGAGTCTGTGGTTGGATCAGGGCGGCGTATATGTAATAGCAAATATCCGTGGAGGTGGCGAGTTTGGCGAGGAATGGCATAAATCAGGTAACCTGATCAACAAGCAGAACGTGTTTGATGACTTTGCCGCGTGCGCACAATATTTGATTGATGCAGGCTATACCAACCCATCCAAGCTGGCCATTAGAGGGGGTAGCAATGGTGGCCTTCTGGTGGGTGCGACGATGACCCAACACCCGGAGCTTTTCCGGGTAGTTGTATGCCAAAAAGGTGTTCTGGATATGTTGCGGGTTGAGCTGGACCCAAATGGCGAATTTAACATTACCGAGTTTGGCACAGTCAAGGACCCCGAGCAGTTTAAAGCCCTCTATGCCTATTCACCTTATCACAATGTGGTCGATAGGACGCACTATCCGGATGTTTTGGTGACAGCTGATGAGACTGACTACCGGGTAAATCCCTCAAATTCGCGTAAGATGGTGGCGCGTCTCCAGGCGGCAACCAGCTCGGAGGGATACGTGCTGCTCAGGATGAGTTCCGGTTCGGGTCACGGTATCGGAAGTGCCATGAGCGAAAACATTGCGCTCAATGCCGATGTGTTCGCATTTCTATTCGATCGGCTCGGTGTAGAATTCAAACCCTAAGCACCTCCTCTCGAATAAACTCGATGCCTTAAGATAAGACAGAATTTGAAATGGTTTGAATTCTTCCTCTGGCAGATGTTTAAGAACTGGAAGCTGGTATTCAGATATAGGGAATTAGCTTGTCTAAGGATTTCAGGATTTATGCTGTGATTTACCTTTTGGGTTGACAGCCAGTGATTTTTTGGTAAAATATTAGTGATAGTTGGCTTGGGGTAAGAATGATGGGAAAAACCATTTTACCTGATGAACTCACCCTGTATCCCTCTCTTAGGAAGAGAGGGATTTAAGTTCCCCTTCTCTTATAAAGAGAAGGGGCCAGGGGATGAGTTCACTAACTGAGTGTAATAGGTTATGATCGGCAAAACAACATAACATTATAAAATCTTAGAAAAGCTCGGAGAGGGGGGTATGGGAGTTGTATACAAAGCCCAGGACACCAAGCTGGATCGGATAGTGGCTTTGAAGTTTCTGCCAAAACATCTTCTGTGTGATGAGGAAGCTAAAACCAGATTTATTCACGAGGCCAAAGCTGCATCTGCTCTAAACCATCCCAATATTACAACAATTCACGAGATTGGTCGGGTGGCCCACAGCTCCGCTCTGGGGCACCCCGGTTTAGGTTGACATTTCTTTAATCAGCGAAGAAACGGATAATGTGTCTTAGAATCATAATCGCAGTACTGCTGTTGACGCAATTATCCTCGCAAGTTTTAGCTCGCGATCAAGCAGAATTATTTATTCTATCGACTGTCAAAAATAACAATTTAGATGGCTTTGTAGATCAGTCCGAGTTAGAAATCTCAGATCGCCTTGGAATACAATATGAAGGCGTGGATAATAAGTACCTGATATCGTATGATATCGAAGATATCATTAAGAACAGTATTAAAAGAAATGAGTTGGATTACACCATCGAAACTATTAATCTTGAGGCAAATTATTCGAAGGTTATTTTTTCCATTTCGGAGCTGAGTTATCAAAAAGAGTTTTACTTCAAAGGCGGGAAGTATGTCTCGCCAATTTCCTATCACACAAGAGGATGGAGGGATGTTGAAAGTAAACACTTCAGATTTCTCATAAGCGATACAACTCTCTTCAACTCATACTGTATTAGTAATCTGGAAAACTACTTTTTGAAGATAGCCAGATTGCTCGATTTTGGTGATAGGAGACTTAAGGAAATAGAAGCTCATAAGATTTATTATATCCTATGTAAAGATGAAGAAGAAATAAAACTTCTAACCGGATTTAATATACGTGGAATGTACAACCTAGCTTATGATTTCGTCATCACCACTTTTAATTCTCATTATCATGAATTACTGCATCTCTTGATAAATTTCAAACTGCAAAGACTGCCTTTGTACACACATCCGTTCTTTCAAGAAGGATTTGCTGTTGCCTTTGGCGGACGCGGTGGTAAAGAGCCAGACGTAATTCTAAGTCTTGGTTCGTTCTTATATAATTCAAAGATGCTCGATTATTCTTCATTGCTCAGCAAAAATGATTTCTTCCGGTTTGATATCTCGTTAAGTTATCCGGTAAGCGGTCTGTATAATAAATTCCTAGTCGAACAAATCGGAATTGAGAGGTATTTAGAACTCTATCGAAAATACAGCGGAACTGCGGATGAAGTCGGGAAAATGAAAATTCATGAGAATGAATTGCCTGTGAGAGCTGCCTGGGAAGAATTTCTTGTTGATTATTCACAAAAGAAAGCCATTGATTTCAGAAGCTCAAGAATTCAAACTCAATTGATCTATGATGGTGCATCGACCAGAATATTCGAAGATTTCCAGAGCTACTATTTCAATATGCGCGATACTCTATTAATCGGAAATGATACAAAGGGCAAAGAATATCAGAGCAAAAAGTTCCATGAGGTTTTTAAGAATAGAAAGTATCGAGGTGAGAAATATCTGATTCTGGTAGATGCGAACGAGATTTCCATTTACAACTTGTTTACCAATAACTTGATAGCGAATTATGTCAGCTCATTCTCAGGTACTTATTCGCCCGTTCCATCCGAAAATGGATTATACTACTTCAGTGTTCGCAAACATATTTTCGATGCAGAATTGAAAAGTATTTTGAGGGATGAAACTGATTGACAGATTTCACTTAGTTCACAGATCAGGTACCCTGCGTACTGGACCAATGAAGCTGTCTGGAGCACGGAATCCTGACCTAAAACTTTTCCCACACCCGGGCTGTAGGGCACCCCGGGATAGTGCTGCGATATCAGATGTATCAGGATCACTTCCGCAACAGTGAATAGCCCGGCATGACGATGCGCCTTACCTCTCCGTATTCATCCGTCTCGAAGCGGATCAGCTCCCCTTTCTGCGCTTGATCTTTCATTCTGAAGACACCTTCGGACACCAGCTCGAGCCGAATACGCCCCTCCCAGGGGTCATCCTCTGTGGGGTCCACAAGTGTTAGTTCGCCATTTAAAACCATCACCTTCATCGGGCTACTGTCGCCCCATTCGTAGTCACCGACATACTTTGTCCAGGAAGAGTCGGCAACTGGTGCCTCCTCGGTTACGGCTGTGGCTTTCTTGACTCCTGAAGCGATAATGGCAAAGGCATTTTTTGCATAGGAGCCGGGATTGCCATCTTCCGCATTGGTAAGCACTATTACTCCGAATTTGTCAGCCGGAACTGCAGATACAAACGTCTTATAACCAGGCACAGAACCACCATGGGTAATTCGCACCTGGTCATTGATCCTAACCACGCTCCAGCCCAGACCCCAACCGGTTTTCCAGCTGGGGCGCAGCCAGTGCACCCGGTGCATTTCCCTCAACGTAGAACCCATGAGTATTTGAGAACCGCCTGCCGCACCCTCCCGGAACTGAAGCGATAAAAACCTGGCTAGGTCCTCTACTGTTGAGGCCATATTTCCCGATGGAGCCATGGACCTTTTGTCGAAGAAAGGTTCTATTCGCCGGAGCTGCCCTGGCTTGCGAAATCCGTAACCTTTGGCCAAGGTAGGCATGTTTTCTTTAGGCATGACCTCGGTCCCGGCCATTCCCAGAGGCTTCAGGATA
>JBARPA010000035.1:0-2916 GCA_049642665.1 Candidatus Zixiibacteriota bacterium | reverse complement strand
GTTGAGTGCATGAGATTCTTATGTCTCAATCTAAACCGTTAACTTTCAGAATATTGTACTACCAAGTCGGAAATCTGGTATTGACTTTATCAAAAAAATTTTGTATAATCAGATGAAAACAAAAACTAAAAGGCAGTTATGGAAAAATTCATCTACCTGGATAGTGGTGCAACCACCTTTCCCAAACCTGAGGAAGTCTATGTGGCGATGGATCAATTCTTTCGCAACTACGGGGTTAATCCGGGCCGGTCAGGATACGATCTATGTATTGAAGCCGGATCTATACTCGAGGAGACCCGCAAACTTCTTACTCAATTCTTCAATGGAATTGATCCCAATCGTCTGATCTTTGCCTACAATGCCACGGATGCCCTTAACCTGGCGATCTTCGGTTTGCTCAGGGAAGGTGATCACGTACTCACCTCCAATATAGAACATAATTCAGTCCTTCGGCCACTTTTCCACCTTTACAAGTATGGTGGCGTCGAAGTGGATTATGTCCCGTTTGACAGTCAGGGAGTTGTGGATCCGGAGGAGTTTGCCCGGCGCCTTAAAAA
The DNA here is from genome assembly GCA_049642665.1 of Candidatus Zixiibacteriota bacterium. Lineage (GTDB taxonomy): Bacteria > Zixibacteria > MSB-5A5 > MSB-5A5 > SM23-73-2 > CAYURP01. The sequence continues at coordinate 2,359 of JBARPA010000035.1, read as the reverse complement.
GAACACTAAACTAGTTGCCATTAATCACTGTTCCAATGTCATCGGCACCGTACAGCCGGTTCAGGAAATTGGCGAGATCTGCCGGGAACGCGGAATTACCCTATTGGTTGATACGGCCCAGTCAGCCGGCAAGATTCCAATAGATATGGAAAAAATGAATATCGACCTGGTTGCTTTCACCGGCCACAAGTCTCTTATGGGACCGATGGGTATCGGCGGGCTTTACGTTCGAGAAGGTATTGAGATCCGGCATACCCGAGCTGGCGGCACGGGCGTGCGCTCGGCTGTCCGCACTCATCTGGATGAATATCCTTACCGACTGGAGTACGGAACTCCCAACCTGCCGGGGATAGCGGGCTTGAATGCCGGTATCAAATGGGTGCTTAAGCAAGGGATGTCAAAAATCCACGAACGTGAAATTAAACTACTCTGTATGTTGCGGGACGGTCTCCGGGAAATCGATGGCGTGACCCTGTACTGTCAAGACGATCTTTCTAATCACATCGGCATCCTCTCATTCAATGTGGAGGGGCTGGAGGCAGGGGATACGGGCACCATGCTGGATGTTGATTACAATATCGCCACCCGCACCGGTTTGCACTGCGCCCCCCTGGTGCATAAACAGCTGGGTACTGACAAGATTCACGGGTCAGTTCGATTCGGGATAGGCCCCTTTAACACCGTTGGTGATATCGAATCTGCGATTAGAGCTGTGGGGGACATAGCCCGCATTCGTCAAAAACAGAAAGCCTATTAACCGGTGATATTAACTTTCCAGGCCAAGCCCCCTGGTATCATTTTTCCTTATTTTCAATCACCAGGACATCGGCGACCACCTCGGATATGGTCTTGACCTCCACTCCCAGCTTATATTCGCGGTTAAGCTCGCTCAGCTGGTCCACACAATTGTGACAGGGGGCAACTACGACCTGGGCTCCGGTTTCACGGATCTGGTCTGCTTTGAGCTTACCTGCCTCCAATCGCCTTTTTGCGAATCGGGTCATGGCTAACTGACCTCCGCCCCCCCCACAGCAGTAATTCTTCTCGCGATTGGGATGCATCTCAACGAAGTCGGTGACTGAGTTTCTGAGGATGTAGCGTTGTTCTTCAATGATGCCCCCCAGACGCACCAGGTTGCAGGGATCATGGAGGGTTACCCTTTTCTGATTGCGCGATGGATCTAACTTAATACGCCCCTGGCGGATATAATCAGCGATGATTTGAATAACGCTTCTGACCTCGAATCTATCCTGGGCAGCCAGCCACTCGGGCGCTTCCCAGCGGTTGGAATTATAGCCGTGACCACATTCAGCCAGGACAAGCGTTTTTGCCCCCAGCTTAGCCATTGACTTGCGTAAACGCGATGAGATCAAACCCGCCTCGTCGTCATTGCCACTGTAAAGGCCATAGTTGGTGACATCATAGTAGTCGCTGGATACAGTCCAGCTTTCCCTGGCAGCGTAGAATATCTTGGCGGTCGCTAAAAGAGATAGGGGGAAAAATTTTGGCTCCCGGGGATTGACGGTGTAAAGGAGTTTCTTTCCCGGTTCATCCACCGGCAGATGCGCCTCTGGGTCATCCACCTCCATTTGCAGTTCCTCGCCCAGCCACTTGAGTGTGGAGAGCCACTCTTCTGTGGGTATACCCATGTTATTACCTTTCTGGACAGCAGTGGTCACCGTTGACTGCAGATCTGGTGGAACAAGGTCTATGGAGGCCAGGGTGGTTCTGGCCATGCGAATCATTCGTGTTATATTAATGCCCATGGTGCAGTTTAGGGCGCAACGCCCGCATAGTGTGCAGCGTCCAAAAAGCGAATCGATCCATTGCTCAACCATCTGGGTATCGATCGCACAATCACCTTCAGCCTTTTTTGATAATCGGTTCATCACGGTGAAAAGCTTTCTGAATACAGAGGTAACCAGTTTAAGTTTGTAGGCTGGGATAGCCTCAAGCTCTTTGCTGACCAAATAATAATGGCAGGAGTCGGCACAAAGACCACAATTTACACATGACTGCAGGTTAGCAGCTGTTTTGTGATCCAGTAGCTTTTTGAATGATGCCAGGGCAGACTTCAGTTCCTCCGGTTTCAGCTTTTGGATACGTTCTGTATAAGGATCTTTTTCAGACGCCATAAGCTAAGATTTCCTTGAGGGGTGAGGAATTACCCCTCTCCGGCCAAAGAAATCACCAAAGAGAATCCGACTATAAAAGAAGAAAACGCAGTGACGAATCTTTCCGAATGGAATATATACAAAAATAATAATGGCTATAACAGCAAAAGGGACAAACAAGGTTTTTGCGAAAGTTGCTGCTAAAGCTGATAAAAGGAGAAGGTCAACAAGAATATTGGCCAGAT
>JBARPA010000034.1:0-1597 GCA_049642665.1 Candidatus Zixiibacteriota bacterium | reverse complement strand
CGATGCTAACTGCGATGGAGTGGTAACCAATGCAGATATTGTCTACATAATAAATTTTCTGTTTAAGGGTGGTGACCCACCGAAAATCTGTTTTAAGTACATCAGTGACTGGCCTTAATGGATTTTTACTTGCTCTTGCGGGTATGACCTGACAAAACTTTAAAACACAGATTGGGACAACCTGTGATACCGAATTAGAAGAGCCATTCACAAAAAACTAAAACGGGCGAAGACTGAGCTCTGCACCTACATTTTAAATGTTATTTAATTGTCTTGGTGAAAATATTATGCTACAATGTTCCCTATTCTTGACCATCTTACGTTGGTGGGGATGTGGACCAGATAGTAGAAAAACATATGAGCTATGGGGATTATGTAAGGGGATTTGAATCTTGGGGCGTCGGGATTTTGCTGCCAGGACCAGTAGATGATTATGGGTTTTCCGATGATATGCCTCTTTTCCAGAAATCCCCAGAACCTGGAATCCAGGGATTCATCCCGGTTATCCCCTAAAACGAAGATCTGACCTTTGGGTACCTGATAAGGTCCAAAATTATCCCTTGTGGAATACTCCTCGGGAAGGACAAGAGGATCGGTGAAATTCTCCCATTTGGGATTTTTAACTTTTTCGCCATCCACATACAAAACCTTTTTCACTATCTGAACAGTCTGGCCTTCGGTGGCAATACATCTTTTAATAAAAGTCTTTTCCGGGTTTAGCGGATATTTAAAAACCATTATATCGCCTGGTTTAGGATCGGTGAAATCATAGGCTAACTTATTCACCAGAATGAAATCGTCGGATAGCAGGGTGTTCTCCATGGATTTCGAGGGTATCTTATAGGCGCTGATCAGAAATGCCCTGATAACAAAAGCGATGAGCAGAGCCAATGCTATTATTTTGACGTATTCTAAGACGTTTGATTTTAGTTTTTTTCTTATCATTGTTCTTCTTATTTTTTATCGGAAAAAAAATTAAAAAAATAATAGAAAGAATAAGAAGTGGAAACTACCCAGAAGTTGGTTTTTTGCTATGAAGGGATTGAGTGATAGATAAATATAAGCTTAGGATCTTATTTTGTAGGTTAAAATGTGGGGGGATTTATAACTTATCAATTCTCCCTCACCATTTTATTGAACAAAAATAGAAAATTCGATAGAAGCTTTAGTTAATGGTATTTTTCTTTGAGGTTTATTTTTTTGTATTTACTCTTTTTTTTCTTCTTTTCCCTCTTCGAATTCCTGTTTTTCTTCAGTTTGGGTCTCAGCTTTTTCCTCGGAAGGTTCCTCCTCCGCAGCTAATCTTTCCTCTTCCTCCTCCTCTTCTGTTTTTCTCTCCAGGAGGTTTTCCTCGTCCTTTTTCTGGCGGATGATTATGTAGGTCAGGGTTTGGCCTGTGCTTATGGTAGCCAGACCATAAGATACCACGCCGAAAATTATCAGGATAAAGGTTATTCCGATCAAAAATGCTGCTATGCCCTCTGACCAGTTCAAGAATGCCCCGAATCCCATTTCAGGAAGTTGAAACTTGAAATCAATGCCCGGGAAGATGTTGGTGATGAAGTCGAAAAACCAGGAGGGAAGGGTTAAATAGGAT
>JBARPA010000033.1:0-5322 GCA_049642665.1 Candidatus Zixiibacteriota bacterium | reverse complement strand
GGGTAAGTTGTTGAGTTTGAGCAGGTGATTTTTGTTTTTCTTTTTTCCGGATAGGTTTTCCGGTGTAAAGTTGAAAGGTATCAGCTTATCGATCTCCGGATTCCATACCTGGTAATCTATTCCATTCAGGACTCCATGTAGATCACTACTTCTTGTCCTGAGAACTCCCTCCATTCCATATCCGAATTCGTTGCTGGACTGTATCTCCACCATATATTGTTCGCTTACCGTGTTCAAAACGTCTGCATAGCTTATTCCGATCTTCAGGAAGTTACAGTTACCCCAGTACTCAAAAGGGCTGGTGGGATAAAAGAGCTCTTCTTTAACTCCGATCTTCTTGAAGGTATCTTTTGGAAAGTTCCCCTGGTAAGCGATGTTATGGATGGAGAAAACCGTGATCGTATTCTTGAAGAATGGGTCACCAGCATAGACCGTTTTCAGGTAGGCCGGGATTAAGGCGGACTGCCAGTCATTGCAGTGGATTACATCCGGCTGCCATCCCAGAGATTTTAAGATATCAAGTGTACCCCTGGCAAAAAGGATGAACCTTTCATCATTGTCTTTGTAGTCAAATCCTGTGTCTGGATCCCGATACAGTTCCTCCCTTTCAAAATAGTGATCATTAACCAGGAAGAGATATTCCACCTGTGAATCTTTTTGAGTGTAGCTTTTCAGATGGATTTTTGCTTTTTTCTCACCTAATGGTATCTCAGGTAAATTTAATGAGATTTCCTTTAAATTGAATTTTCCCGCATCTATTATTTTGTATTTGGGGAGGATGACTTTAACCTGATGTCCCAGGGAAGCCAGAGCCTGGGGCAATGCGCCGGCAACATCAGCCAGCCCTCCGGTTTTGGCAAAAGGGACTACCTCCGGTGAAACTACAAGCACCTTAAGCTTTTTTTCTTTCATTTTTTTCTATCAGATCTCTATTTCATTGAGGAATTTGGCAGCGTCCTCCGGGGTGGTGGGGTTGATAAAAAATCCGGTGCCCCATTCGAACCCTGCCACTCGGGTAAGCCGGGGTATGATCTCGATATGCCAGTGGTATACTTCTGAGTCACGTGAGCCAAAGGGCTTGGTGTGGATTAAAAAGTTGTATGGGGGATTATTCAATGCTTTGGATAATCGCTTTAGGCTTTCCTTTAAAATTTGAGCCAGCAAAGGTAATTTTTCCTGTGGGGTACCTTCAAATGCGGGTATATGTTCTTTAGGTAAAATCCAGGTTTCAAAGGGGAAACGAGGTGCAAAAGGCTCAACGGATATGAAAGCATCATTTTGTGCCACTATCCTCACGTTTTCCGAGATCTCCTGCTTGACTATATCACAAAATATGCATCTTTCCTTATACTCGAAATACTTACGTACACCCTCCAGCTCCTCGGTTACTATTTTGGGAACGATGGGAGTGGCTATAAGCTGGGAGTGGCTGTGCTCCAATGATGCGCCTGCTGCCTCTCCCTGGTTTTTGAAAATGAGGATGTATTTGAATCTGGGATCCTTTTTCAGATCAAAGGTTCTTGCCGTATAGGCATGCAAAACGTTCTCCATTTCCTTGTCATCCAGATCCACCATATCCTTCTGATGATCCGCTGTCTCTATGATCACTTCATGAGCTCCCACCCCGTTCATTTTGTCAAATATCCCTCGGCCCTCCCGGTTCAGGTCTCCCTCGATCTTTAAAGCCGGGTATTTGTTGGAGATAACCCTTAAAGTCCATCCCGGCTTGTTAGCGGGTGAGCCCTTGGGTCGATAAGCTAAAACCTCCGGGGGGGTGGAGGACTCGTTTCCCGGACAAAAAGGACAGGCGGTATTTTTTTTCTTTTTGGGGAGATTGTGAAAATCGGTGGGTCGCTTGCCTCTTTCAGTGGAAATGATAACCCATCTACCAATTATCGGATCCTTCCTCAACTCAGGCATAAATACGCTCCTGACAAAATCTTGAAAATATAAATACTATTTTCCTTTTGTCAATTATAATTATCCAGGGTCGACTATCTTCTCTCTCTCTTTTTTGGTTGAATCAAATAACTCTTTGTAAAACTTTGTTTCCTTTTCACTGAGCTTCTTCCCTCTCCTATTCATAACCTCAGATGCAGTTGATAAAAACTTATCTAATTTGTGTTCTTCAAATCTTTTGCCATCAAACCAGGAAAAGGAGGGAACGAATTTTTCTTTTATCATTCCCCCGCCGAAAAGGTTACTTCCAAAACCCACATTTATTCCGGTATTAAGCAGGGTTCCGATACCTGTTTTAACTTGATCTCCCAAAAAACAACCAACCTTGATTAATCCGGTGTCTATCTCCTTATCTATAAGCTGGACTCTGATTTTTGAATAGTTGTTTTTAAGATCGCTATTAGTGGTCAAAGCACCCAGATTGACCCATTCTCCTATATAGGAATGACCTAAAAATCCTTCATGGCATTTATTGCTGAATCCCAAAAATATCGAGTTCTCCACTTCGCCACCCACTCTGCACTCTGGACCTAAGGAGCATCCAGGCTCTATTTTTCCGCCAACCAGCTGGGTTCCTTTTCCGATGTAAGCCGGACCCTCCACCCGGGTATGGGATTTGATTGTTACTCTCTCATCAATGTAGATGGGACCTTCTCGGGCATCCAGAACTACACAAGCGTCCACCCTGGTACCTTTACCAATGAAAACGTCCTTTGAATTATGGATAATTGCAGTGGTGTCCACTTCGCAGTTTTTAAACATATTCTTGAAATCCAAATCGGGACTTAACCTTCTGTAATCCGTTTCTATTTCCTTTTCATTGCTTGCAATTAAGTCCCAGAGATAATCCACAACTTCAACTTCCGCTTCCGAAGATGTGGTTTTGTTTTTTATCGACTCCAGAGAGCCCTTCTGATATAAGGAATTAACCTCATTTTCAACATCCTTCAGATCCTTACCTTTGAGGGAAAAGCCGATTAGATCCGTTTTACGGATATATGATCTTTTCTCCTGGGAGAATGTTAAAATAGAGGGTAAATCCCCGCATCCCATGACCCTACCGTTAATGAAGAGGAACTCATCCTCATCCTTTACCTCAAAGCTGTTTATTTTAAGATCGCTTCTCAGCCTTAAAATATCTTTAAGATAATCTCTGCACAGAAGGATTACCTCCACCTGGGGATAAAAGTAGGATATCTTTTCCTGTATCAACTCTATTCCGGAAAGGAGTTGATAAGCCGGACGGTTGTAAGTTAGAGGATAAAAATTCTCAAACTTATCGTCTTCGAATATAAAAAGCTTTTTTGCCATCTACACCCCCTTAAAACAATCGTCTCATTAATGGCAACTCTTTACTTTTATCTCTATACTTCACTTTTTCAGAGTCTTTTTAAACTGAGTTAGTTTCCTTTTCAATCTTTTATCCGTAAGGGAAAGGATCTGTGCTGCCAGAATCCCTGCATTTTTAGCTCCAGCTTTACCAATGGCCACTGTTGCCACTGGCACACCAGGAGGCATCTGCATCATGGACAGAAGGGAATCCAGACCGGATAATGGAGAGCTATTCAAAGGCACACCGATCACCGGCAAGTTTGTATGGGAGGCCACGAATCCAGGAAGGGCAGCGGACATTCCTGCTCCAGCTATTATGATTTTCATTCCCTTTTTTGTTGAAGCCTGAATTATCTTTTTGGTCCTTTCCGGATTCCTGTGAGCTGAACTTATAACCTTCTCGAAGGGGATCCCGAAATCTTTTAAGATCTTCTCTGTGTGGGACATTACCTCCTGGTCTGATTTGCTGCCTATTAAAATCAAAACCTCAGCTTTTTTCTTTTCCACTTTTTTCATTATCATAGGGTTTATATTAAAAATATTTTCTTTCTACCTTGGTCGCCTTTCGACCAATGTCTTTTCTGAACTGCATTCCTTTGAATCTGATTTTCTCGATAGCGGAATAGGCTTTGGAAATGGTTTTCTCTGTGTTTTTATCCACAGCAGTTACTCCTATAACCCGACCTCCATTGGTTACTACTTTACCGTTTGTGGTTTTGGTGCCGGCGTGAAAAACTGTGACCTCTTCAGCCTTATCCAAACCAAAGATCTCAATACCCTTATCATATTTTCCGGGATAACCAGCAGAGGCCAAGACCACACACACGCAGAATTCGTCTTTCCAATTGATATCCACAAGATCAAGCTCTTCTTCCAGAACCGAAAGGAAAATCTCCAGAAGATCATCCTTTAAAAGGGGTAAGACTACCTGGGTCTCCGGGTCACCGAAGCGACAATTGTATTCCATAACTTTGGGTCCCACCTCGGTGATTATCAATCCGGCATACAAAATCCCTTTGAAAATCCGCCCCTCATTCTCCAATCCGGCTACGGTTGGTTCCAAAATCTCCTCCTGGATTTTTTTCATCATCCTTTCGTTTATGAAAAGGGTGGGGGCATAGGAACCCATTCCGCCGGTGTTGGGACCTCTATCATCGGTATAGGCTCTTTTATAATCCTGGGAGGAGACCATGGGGACTATGGTATTGCCGTCGGTGAAAGCCATAATGGTGACCTCCTCACCTTCAAGAAAATCCTCCACCACCACTCTGGAGCCGGCCTCTCCGAAGACCTTCTCCACCAGGATCTTATTAATTGCCTGTTCAGCTGAGGAAAAATCCTGGGCTATGATGCTTCCTTTGCCCGCTGCCAGCCCGTCGGCCTTGATCACAACCGGGAAATCTGTGGAGCTAATGAAATTTAATGCTTTATCTTTTTGCTCGAAGATCTGGAAGCTGGCAGTGGGTATATGATACTTGCGCATGAACTCCTTAGCAAAAGCTTTGCTACCCTCGATCATCGATGCGGCCTGGCTGGGCCCGAAAATCTTTAAATTTCTCGTCTCGAATTCATCCACTATCCCCAGGGTCAATGGCAGCTCCGGCCCCACTAAGGTTAGATCAATATTTTCCCTCTGGGCGAAATCAGCTAAAGTTTTGATATCATCTGCTTTAATGCTAACGCACTTGCCTATCTTTTCAATTCCGGCATTTCCCGGAGCTCCATATACAATTGTTGCCTTGGGGGATTGGGAAAGTTTCCAGGCTAAGGCATGCTCTCTTCCTCCACCTCCAACTATTAAAATCTTCATCTCAAAACTCCTGATTTTTACTTTTCAAAAATAGCTTATTATATATATCAAATCATCTGTAAAATGCAAGACTTTTTTATTGACAAAGGGCTCTTATATTGTAATTTATGGTAAAGTGTTCACGGGGTTAACAAATAGATTCATTTCTCAGACAGCTATCATAGCTGCACTTTATGTAGCATTAACTTTAGCTTTAGCATTTATGAGCTATGGTCCGATAC
>JBARPA010000032.1:0-7071 GCA_049642665.1 Candidatus Zixiibacteriota bacterium | reverse complement strand
AATTAACAAATTTCTCACCAGTAGCCGCCTGGCTCTGGGCGATCTCGTTTTCGTGATGGGGAAAGACCAGATCCACTCCCCCGGTATGAACGTCAAAATGCTTGCCCAGATATTTCATGCTCATCACCGAACATTCCACGTGCCAGCCGGGCCTTCCTTTGCCAATCTCAGTTTCCCAGAAAACATCTCCATCCTTCTCATCCCATCCTTTCCACAAAGCAAAGTCTGCTACCTCCTCCTTATCATATTGATCTGCGCTAACCCTGGCTCCCAGTTTTAAACCTTTGAGATTCATATGGGATAGTTTTCCGTATTCCTGATAACTGGGGATTTTGAAATATATTGAATTATCCATCATATAAGCATGACCCTTTTCAAGAAGAATCTCAACCAACTTCACCATGTCTTTGACGTGTACAGTAGCCTCGGGATATAAATCAGCCAATTGAATGTTTAGGGCTTTTACATCTTCGAAAAAAGCATCCTTATATCTTTGGGTGTATTGACTCAGAGGAATTTTCTCCTTTTGTGAACCTCTTATGGTATTATCATCCACATCAGTTAGATTCACAATGTGCCTAACCTCATAACCTTTGTATTTAAGATACCTTTTGATCAAATCAGCCACAACATAAGCTCTGAAATTTCCCAGGTGGGCAAAATCGTAAACCGTAGGTCCGCAGGTATACATTCCCACTTTTCCTGTTTGGATGGGAATAAACTCTTCCTTTGTCCGACTCAGCGTATTGTAGAATTTTAACGTCATTTCAAAACTCCTTAGAAATCAAAAAGCTTGATAATTGCTCCAGGCAGCTCAGTTAGGTTATTAATTTCGGCATCAGGGTAAATATTACCAGAGCTTTCTTTTTTCTTATTGATCTTCAAAATAGTCTTCATACCAAGCCGGTGGGCTCCCTGAATATCCTCCTCCATTCTGTCTCCCACAAAGGCTGCAAATTCGGGATCAGTATCCAGAATTTGCAGAGCTGTTTGAAAAATCAGAGGATGTGGCTTTTTAAACCCAACATCAGATGAGAATACAGCTACATCCAGATATCTGAGAAGACCGAATCTTTTCAGCTCCTCCGAATGAAACCTTTTGGGAAAGATGGTGTTAGATAACAGACCCACCTTGAGACGTTTATTCTTGAAGAAGCTCAAAGTTTCAACTGCTCCCGGAATCAATGTGAGTTGCTCTGTTATCGGTTGATAGTATATGTTCATAAACTTCTTTTTATTGTCATCTGTTAAGTTCAAATTTAGTTTCTTAAAAAGCGAAAAAACCATACTCTCGAAGTTAATCTCCTTAAGGATCTTATTATACGAGACCCACATTTCCTCGAATTCTTTTCTCAGGTACTCCACGTAATTTTGATAATCGATATCAATTAGCTTCTGCTTCTTCAGGAAATCGTAACCTTGCTTGGCACAGTGTTGATTCAGAACTTCCCAGGATGAGTTCTCAAACTCAATCAAGGTCCCTCCCATATCGAAAAGTATAGCCTTGAGTTTAGGTTTCATCTTTTACCTTTCTTTCTTAAAGCCATTTTAACGATCCTATCCACCAGTTCTGGAAAATCAATTTTAGCCTGTTTAGCTGCCATGGGAACTAAACTGGTAGCTGTCATGCCCGGCAAAGAATTTACCTCCAAACAATAGAAAGTTCCTCTGCTGCTATATCTGAAATCCACCCGGGCATAATCCTCACATCCTAAACTTTTAAAAGCCTTAAGACCTATCCTCTGAATCTCCTTGGTTTTCTCCTCGGAAAGGTCAGCTGGACATATATAACGGCTTTTTCCCTTGGTGTATTTACACTGGTAATCATATATTCCATGTTCCGGGACTATCTCCACAACCGGCAAGGGCAGATCATCCAGAATTGCCACGGTCAACTCCCTTCCCTCTACAAATTCCTCAATAAGGATTTTATCTGAGAATTCCTGTGCCAATTCTATGGCAGAAGCCAGTTCTTCTTCCCTGTCAACTTTGGAAAATCCGACCGTAGAACCCTGATCATCTGGTTTAACCACCACTGGAAAACCCAACTTCTCTTTGATTCCCTTGCTCATCTCTGAGACATGGGAGAGGTTAGACGAATCCAGCAAAAGCCATTTAGGGATCAGAATACCTTCTCGCTCGAAGATTTTTTTAGCCATCGATTTATTCATAGCCAGTGCAGAAGCCAACATGCCTGATCCGGTATAGGGTTTTCCCGTCAGATCCAGAAGTGCCTGGATGGTCCCATCCTCACCTGTTCCACCGTGAAGAGCCAAAAAGATAACGTCTATATCATTTAGATCGAAAGATTCTATGGTTTTTAAAGTGAGTTCCTGGCTTTTTCTCTGCAGTTCCTTTATGTCAGGAGGTTCGGATTTGACCCCCTGGGGCAAAAACCTGGTTTGATTTTCCAGAAACCTCTGACCCTTGGCAGTATCTATGGCAATGGCTTGATGACCTGCCTCCCGCAGAGCCTGGACAATGGCTTCGCCACTGGCAAGGGAAACATCCCTTTCAGCGGAAGTTCCTCCCATCAAAACCGTTATCTTCAATTTATCTTTCATCCGGTATATTGGCTTTGCTTTTTCTTATAATAAAGTAGTAAATTAAACCCACGATAATAGCAGCCCCCAGCAATGTCAAGACTATTCTGTTATAGATCACCAGAAATCTGTAAAGACCTTGCCAGTTTTTCCCCAGAATTCCTGCTGTGAATATGATCATTCCATTCCAGAGGAAAATACTTATCAAACTGTATAAGACCATGATCCTGGTTCTCACGTTTCCCACGCCCGCGGTCAGTGCCACCCCGGATCTCACTCCGGCCAGGAACCTGCTGGCCAAAATAACCTTGTCCCCATATCGCCTGAACCATCCCTCGATTTTTCCCAAAAGCAAAGGATTCAGGATCTTACCCTTGCTGAATATCCTTCTTCCCCTTTTCTTGCCCAGGTAGTAAAGGATCATAGCTCCGGTTAAACTCCCGGTAGCTGATAGAAAAAAGACCAGAAAATAATCGAGCTTTCCCAAACTGGCAAAAAAGCCACCCAGAAGAATAACCGTATCTCCAGGGTAAGGCGGAAAAAGTCCCTCGGTAACACAGCTGGCATAAAGGAACATATAAAACCATAAAGCTCCTCGGGTGGAAATAAGCTCCAGAAGGTCGCCCGTTGTGGTGACAAGAAATTCAGGCATTATCTATTTTTTCTCCACGAGAACAACACAAATTGCCACCATCCCTTCGCCTTTGCCAGTAAAACCCAATCCCTCTGTGGTGGTGGCCTTGACAGATACATTTTCCTTTTTTATCCCCAAAACCTCTGAGATGTTTTTTCTAATCTCATCTATATATGGAAAAAGCTTTGGTTCCTGGGCAACGATAGTGGAATCTATATTTAAGATCTCAGCATTTTTATCTTTGACCTTCTCTTTAATCAGAGAAAGTATCTTTAGGCTGGAGATGTCTTTATACTTTTCATCCGTATCAGGAAAATTTTTACCCAGATCACCCAGATTAAGGGAACCCAAAATAGCATCCCCAATTGCATGGCACAAAACATCAGCATCGGAGAATCCTAAAAGCCCTTTCTCAAATGGAATCTCGACCCCGCCCAGGAACAGCTTTCTCCCTCCCACCAACCTGTGAGCATCATATCCAAAGCCTACTCTAAACATCTAGAATCCTCAGTCTATCACCTTTAATCTTTATACTTTTAATTTGCATTTTGAATTTTTAATTTTTCCTTTTTCTTAAATACTCCTCCACCAGCACCAAATCCTCTAACGTGGTGATTTTGACGTTATCATAATCACCCTCTATAATTTTCACTCCTACACCCAACCTCTCCACCAGAGAGGCATCGTCTGTTCCCACAAATCCGTCTGTTTTAGCCTTTTCAAATGCATCCAGCAAAATCTTATAATCAAAGGTCTGAGGGGTTTGGGCAATCCATAGTCTTTCTCTGTTCAAGGTGGTATACACAGATCCATCCTCAATTCTTTTAACGGTCTCTTTAACCGGAACAGCCAGGATTACTGCTTTACATTCTTTGCACATCTTAATGGACTCGGTTATCTTGGATGGCTTTATCAAGGGCCTGACTCCATCGTGAATAACCACAATGGATGTATCCCGGGGCAGGACCAAAAGAGCTTTATATACAGAATCCTGCCGTTTCTCCCCACCCGAGATCACCTTTTTTATCTTCTTGAAGCCATATTTGTCCACAACCTCAGTTGAGCAGTAGGTAAGCCAGTCCTGGGGAACCACCAGAATGATCTCATCTATTTCCTTACATTTCTCAAAGATTTCCAGTGTATGAGAAAGTATCGGTTTTCCCCCGATTTCCATGAACTGCTTGGGGAGTTTATCTTTAATTCTTTTGCTTTTCCCTGCTGATACTATTATAGCTGTAACCTTCATCTTTTTATCCGTTCCATCTGTTGGGAATCAAATTATAAGCATAGCATCACCATAACTATAGAATCTATATTTCCTATCTATTGCCTCCTGATAGGCTTTGAAAATTAAATCCTTATTAGAAAAGGCAGAAACCAGCAACAGAAGCGTGGATTTGGGAAGATGGAAATTGGTCAGTATGGCATCCACTAATTTAAATTGATAAGGTGGATAGATAAAAATGTCGGTCCAGCCTTCCCGGTGCTCCAAAATGTTATCTTGTCTGGCTACTGTTTCCAGGGTTCTGACCACCGATGTTCCCACCGCAAATATCTTTCCGCCATTCTCTCTAACCTGCTTGATCTTTCGAGCTGAGGACTCATCCATTTTAAAATATTCAGCTTCCATTCTGTGCTGGCTGGGATCATCCACTTTTATGGGCCTGAAAGTTCCTAATCCCACGTGAAGAACAATAGGTATAAGGACAATTCCTTTTCCCTCGATCTTTTTTAGAAGCTCATCTGTGAAATGAAATCCCGCAGTGGGTCCTGCCACCGCACCAATCTCTTTGGCATACACGGTCTGGTATCTTTTCTTATCCACAATTTCTGGTTCCCTTTTTATATAAGGAGGCAAAGGTATCACTCCAATCTCTTCTACTATCTTATGAAAATCCGCATCATAGAAAAATCTGACCACCCTCCCTCCGGCAGGGCTCCTGTCCAGAATCTGGCAGCTCAATTTGTTTTCATCAAAAACTATCTTCTGGCCAATCTTAGCTTTACGACCTGGCTTAACCAGAATTTCCCACATATCATCCTCGATCTTTTTTAAAAGCAGTATCTCAATTTTGGAATCTCTATTCTCCAGCTTTCCGAAAAGCCTGGCCGGAAAAATCCTGGTCTGATTTATCACCAAGCCATCGCTTTTGTTCAGATAATCTATGATCTGGTAAAAGGTTTTATGTTCTATACTTTCACTTTTTCGATGCAGGATCATCAATTTGGAATGTTCTCTTTTTTCCGAGGGATACTGGGCGATAAATCCTTGGGGTAATTGGAAATCGTATTCGGATATTCTCATTTTATCTCTACCATTAATAAAGCTCGGTCGTTAAGATGCTTCTCATAAATCGAGCAACTACCACTTCAATAAAAACTCACGTGGCTTTTAGTTAAATCATTGGGTTATTTTTTTGAAAATATGTTAAGCAAAAACAAAATTAAAGAAATCACCAGGCTCAACAATATGCAGGTTCCCAGGGGAAAATAAAAATCGAATCCTTTCTTTTGAATGTGAATATCTCCGGGCAATTTACCTAAAAAAGGCACTTTACCTATCAGAAGCAACAATGCCCCGACAACGATGAGTATAATTCCGAAGAAAATAAATATTTTCCCGAAACCGGTAAACATATGATATTATGACTCTTTGATTTTGGGATTCATCTTCTAATATACAATCTATCATTCCAAAAACTATTTTTCAGAGCCTATAATTTAAACCGATTGAAATACCATGTTCTAAGTTTCCTTCGCTTATACCTAATCTTCCAGCCAGATCTAGATACCAGTTTTTTTTAAGGTTGAAGTTCGCTTTAGCCAGAAAACCTGCTCCATCATAAGGACCTGAGGTACTTAATCCAAACCAAAGGTCAGTTTTCCTACCTGCCGAGCCTCCAAAACCCAGATTAATATAGCCGCCTCCTGAATAAAGTGGAACACTCTCAAACATATGGGTAGAGAAATAAAATTTTGGACTTCCAATCCTCAAATGCCAGCTTGCTGAACTCTTAACCCAGAACCTATCTCCTCTATGAGGTAAGTATTTCTTAGAAAAGAAAGGACCAATTCCGATACCAAACCGCCTCCCCTCAAACGAGATATTGGGATTAAAATAGGAATTTGCATAGGATTTTGTCATTTCCTCAATTTTTATCCCATAAGTATACACTTCATACTTATATTCCTCCCAAATTGTCCCCGCCTTCAACCCCACCTGAACTGGAGGTTTGAGTTTGTAGTCAACGGAAATTCCTATATCCTTATATGGTATATCTTGTTCGCTCGTTACTCCCTCACATCCCCGGGTGATGTAGGCATAAGAACCTCTTCCCGCAGCAAACTTTATATTCATCTCAGTACTGTCATCCTGGCTTGGTTGCATTCCCACAACTAAGGGCAATAAAAAAAAGAAACCTAAATACTTAAGATTTCTCACTTTTTACTCTCCTTATTTCTTAAGATACCTTTCCTTTTCGCTGAAGATGCAACCGCAGTATTTCTGGCGGTAAAGGTTTATCTCATTGGCTAAATTCTTGCTCTCGTAAAATCCCGGCTTGAAATCCTCATAGTAAAACTCGATCCCTGTCTCCTTACCTATCCTTTCGCCGATATCATTAATCTTAGAATGATCCTGATAGGGACTGATTAAAAGGGTGGTGGTGAATCGATCATACCCTTCCTTTTTAGCCCTTTCGGCTGTGCGCAGAAGTCTCATCTCGTAACAATGGGAGCACCTGTTTTTCAGATCATTTATCACGTTTTCAATGAATTTCTCCATCTCATAGGAGTCATCGTAGAGGATGTTTACCATCTCCTGGGACTCAAAATACCTAACCGATTCCAGCCTGTTTCTGTATTCGGTAAAGGGATGGATATTGGGATTATACC
>JBARPA010000031.1:0-2770 GCA_049642665.1 Candidatus Zixiibacteriota bacterium | reverse complement strand
ACCAGGATCTGGACTTGGTAACTGCCACTGGTTTCTCTGGTTGGGTCTCTGTTCTCTTGAATAACGGAATAGGTAGTTTCGTTTTGGACTCATCCTATGCCTCCGGCTATGGCCCCTTTTCTGTTTTTGCCGCTGACTTGGATGGGGATGGTGATAACGATTTGGCAACTGCCAATCACTACTCCGAATATTTCGGCTATGTCAATGTTTTTTTGAACATCGGAGGTGGCACCTTTTTCCTTGATTCCACCTATTGGACTTCTGTGGCCACCAACTCCATCTTTGCCTCTGATTTGGATGGAGATTCAGACCTGGATTTGGCAGTAAGCAATCAGATGTCTGAAAATGTTTCGATTTTACTGAACAATGGGGATGGCACCTTTGCCCCAAATTCTGATTATAAAGTTGGCTCGTGGCCGAGCTCTATTTTTGCCGCTGATTTTGATAATGATGGAGATCTCGACCTGGCAACTGCAAATGGAGTTTCCGACAATATCTCGATTCTTTTGAACCAGGAGATATTTATCGTGTGTGGAGATGTGAATGCTGATAGCTTAGTGCATATATCAGATGCGGTCTATCTTACCAATTATATCTTCAAGGGTGGCATGCCACCAAAATGCCCACCTGAACCATTCACCGGATGTGCAGATATAAATGGAGATGGGGAGATAACTATTGCCGATGTGGTCTATTTAATTAATTATCTATTCAGATCCGGCCCGGAACCCATTTGCTGAAAAGATGTTAGCTATTCACTTGTCAAAGACTAATTGAGGTAAATCACCACGTTTATCTGATACCCCTCTGGCTTAGACTGCCTTTTTGTCAAACAAAATCTCCTTGATTTTTTTACATTTGTGAGTTATAATAATATTAGAGTTATGCAAATGAAAGACATAGAATTCGATCAACTTCTGACCTAAAATGAGGAGACAGACATGCGTTATATGGTGAGAAGATGGGCCAGAGAGATAACGAAAAGAATTGGTGTTCCTCTTGCCATCCTTTTCACATCAGCAGTCATCCCTCAGGTAGCAGTCATGGCGCAAACTCCACACATTGTTTCTACATCACCGACTCAGAATGAGCTTAATATTTCTACCTCGACCAATATATCGATAACTTTCGATGTTGATATGGATTCCAGCACCATTAACGGTTCTACCTTTGTGGTAAATGCTACAATCACCGGTCTTCACTTAGGGACGATTACGTATGATAGCTTGACCAAAACTGCGACTGTGGATCCAGACAACGATTTCGATGTGGGTGAAGTGGTAACTGTGGTTTTGACCAGTGATATTCAGTCATCTGGAGGGACTCCTCTGAATAGTGACACCAGCTATAGCTGGTCTTTTACCACAGGAGTAAATGATGGCCCGGGCACCTTCCTCACTGGTTCGATTTATTCGGTTGATGATTGGCCCCGGGCAATTGTGAACGCTGATCTGGACAATGATGGGGATAACGATCTGGCAGTGGCTATCGGGAATGATAACTTGGTCTCCATTTTTTTGAATGATGGAGACGGAATATTTACTCTGGATTCTTCCTATCGGTTTGCCTGGCGCCCTTACGACATGACTTCCGCTGATTTGGATGGGGACGGGGACATCGATTTGGCTACTTCGAATGAATGTGGAGAATACATAGGCTGGATCTCGGTTCTTTTAAACAATGGAGATGCCACATTTGGTCCTTACACGATGTATTATCCACAAACCGGGACAGCTTTCTCCATTTGTTCGGCTGATCTGGACGGCGATGGCGACCAGGACCTGGCGTCGGGTGGTCCAGGGGCGGTTTCTGTTTTGATGAACGATAGTTACGGACTATTTGCTGTAGATTCCACCTACCCGTCAGCATACGCATCCTGGTCGATCTGTGCTGCTGATTTTGATAAGGATGGGGATTTTGACCTGGCAACCGCATCGGGAGATGTACATATTCTTATGAACAATTCCGACGGTACCTTTGTCCCCGATTCGGCCTATCCGGTGGGCCAGTGGCCCTATTCGGTGGTTGCTGCTGATCTGGATGGAGATGGCGATGTGGACTTGGCAACAGCCAATGAAACCTCTGAATATTCAGCATATGTATCTGTTTTGTTGAACAACGGAGATGGCACCTTTGCTCCCTATTCGACCTATGGACTTGGAGTTTGTGTTCAGTCTATGTGCGCTGGTGATTTTGACGGGGACGGTGATCTTGACTTGGCAGTTGCCAGTGGATGTGGGCACAGTGTTTGGGTTTTAATGAATAATGGCGATGGTACCTTTCCTGTCTCTTCAAATTATCCCATTAGCACCTGGCCTACGTCGGTTTGTGCTGCTGATCTGGATAATGATGGTGATATGGACCTGGCAAGTGCAAACCAGAATTCCAGCGATATCTGGGTTCTTTTGAACCAGGAGATCTATGATTTCTGTGGGGATGTGAATGCTGATAGCTCAGTCGAAATATCAGATGCGGTCTATCTTACCCGGTACCTCTTGAAAAGTGGAAGTCCCCCCCAATGTCCGCCTGAGCCATTCACCAGCTGTGCAGATATAAATGGAGATGGAGATGTAACAGTTGCGGATGTGGTATATTTAATCAACTATCTGTTCAGATCCGGCCCGGCACCCATCTGTTGATTCTTTTTTGTGAAATATCTGAAAAGATTTTAAATCTCTTTTATAATTATAATAGAACCTACTACTTAATGCTCTGTCCTATTATAAAGAGTATCACAAAATCGGCAGGAGCGCTCCAAAACGCAGCTCTA
>JBARPA010000030.1:0-3633 GCA_049642665.1 Candidatus Zixiibacteriota bacterium | reverse complement strand
GAGCTGGGTCTGGATATCGGTCCGATTCTTGCCGGTGCAGGTATACTTGGCCTGGCTGTGGGTTTCGGAGCTCAAACTCTGGTTAAAGACGTGATCAGCGGATTTTTCATTCTGATGGAAGATCAATATCGAGTAGGGGATGTAGTCGAGGTTGCCGGAATCGGTGGCCTGGTTGAGCAGATGTCCCTCCGGGTTACTATCTTGAGAGACCTGGAAGGGAAGGTGCATTACATACCCAACGGTTCTATCAGCACAGCCACTAACATGACTAAGGAGTGGTCAAGAGCGGTTCTGGATATCGGTGTAGCATACAAAGAGGACCCGGATGTGGTGATGAATGTTCTTAGAGAAGTGGGGGATGAAATGAAAAAAGACCCCGCCTACTCCAGTGTCATCCTGGAACCTCTTCAGATTCTGGGAGTAAGTGATTTCGCCGATTCCGCAGTGGTGATAAAGGTTATGTTCAAAACCCTGCCTTTGAAACAATGGGACGTGGGCAGGGAGTTCAGAAGAAGAGTGAAAAAGACCTTTGATGCCAAAGGAATCGAAATTCCTTTCCCGCATGTCACGCTCTATATGGGTGAGGCGAAAAATAAGGGAAAGCTGGTGGTGGAAAAAAAGGCATCGTCCTGATGATCGCAGGTTGCCTGCCCGGCCAGGGGGACAACCTGTGATACCGGGGTGGGGTGGTTTTCGGGCGGACACAGAGGTCCGCCCCTACATTTTGGATTTATCTGACTACCAAATACCAATTTACCATAAAACAGCAGGGCGAAGATAAACTTTGCCCCTATTGTGGCAGTTCCGGGGTAACGATTATGGTTTTTTCCTTTTGTACTATCACCAAGCCCGGTTTTGCCTTTTTGGGTTTTCTTACGTGTTTTGCCAGGGTGTAGATCACCGGTACCTTTTTGGACGATCTTCCCTGGCTGAAGTAGGCTGCTATCTTGGCTGCCTGGATCAATGTTTTGGTGGATGGCTGCTGGTTTCTGTTTTCCCTTCTTAACACCAGGTGCGAGCCTCCCACATCCTGCGTGTGAAACCAGAAATCATAGGATCGAGCGATCCTGAAGGTTAAATGGTCATTCTCCTTGCTGTTTTTACCCACCAAAATTTTCCATCCATCTGAGGTTACAAACTCCCGGGGTGAGAATTTTTCCCTGGGTTTTTCTTTTCTCTTTATTCTCTTTTTACCCTTGAAAAGTCCCAGGGAGACAAGTTTACCTCTGGTTTTTTCTAAATCGAATTCCCTGGTTTCCAGGTCCTGGAAGATTCCCTTTAAAACATTCAGTTTTTGTTCTGTCTCAGCGATTCTTTTTTTGACTATCTTTAGTGAGTCTTTTGCCTTTTTGTATTTTTTGTAAAAGAGTTTAACATTCTGCAGGGGGGACAAAACAGGATTAAGCTTGATATTTAAAGATTTTCCTTCTATATGAAATATGTCTTTAACCTTTATGGTTTTCTGGCCTTTTTTGATCTTGTCCTTGTTTATCATCAATAGATCGCCACTCTTTTTATATTCCTCATATCTCTCAGCGCTCTTCAAATCATCTTCCAGTTTCTTCAGGAGATTTTCAAAAGCCTTTATTCCTTTTGTTGAATGAGTTGATATTTCCTGGCGCAGCTGCAGTTCCTTTTCCTTCCTAATTTTTAATCTGAAAAAATTCTTTATGGTTACATTCAGATTTTTGCAGCTCTGTTTCTGTTCTTCAGGAACAAAGGGTAAATCAAATACTGAGATAGAAAGGGGATGTTTCTTTTGATCAAATATTATATGCGGCTCTATCTTGTGCTCTTTTATCTTAAGAAATGTATTTTGAAATAGTTTAAACAAATTTTCCTTTTCAGGCTCATTCAGTTCGGAGATCTTTTCATGTTGGGACAAAGAGCTATCATAAATGATTTTTTGAGCAAGGTAGATGTCCATTCCGGAGAAACTCTCCTCGAGAAATGCGGAAATTTCGATTTGAGCTTTCTGGGATAAGGAGTGTTTAAATTCATCTTCCTTTATCTCAAGCGGGTTTTTCTTTCTGGGAGGAGGGGGGAGGGCGTATTTTAAACCTGGTGCGATCTGACGGTATCTGCTTCTTGCGGGGTCGATCTTCTTTAAGCAATCCCAAATCTTATTATCCTCTGTGTTGATTAAAATCAGGTTGGTGTTTCTTCCGGTAAGCTCGAAGATCAGGTCATATTCCTTTTCTTTTTCTAATTCACTTTTCCTAAAACAGGTGATTCTTATCACCCGGTCAAAATCGATTTGACGTGATTTTTGGATTTTCCCTCTTATGACCCCGGTGAAAAGAGGAGTGTCAGAAAATTTATCCTTGATGGTATCGAAGTCTCTCTGGCTCCAGAGCTCCAACCGACAATTTACTGGATCAGAGGAATAGAGTAGATGAACTGATTTATAGTCTTTTCTGATTGAAAAGAGCAGATCTTTTCCGTCCTCTGATTGTCTGATCTTATCGATTCTTCCACCCGAGAGTTTACTATTTAGCTCAGGTATAAGGCAAAAAATCAATGTAGAGTTGATTATCATTCGTATAATCCTTGTTACAAGGATATTCACGCAAAGTAATTCTTTTTATTTGTATACTATGTCGGTGATTAAGATAAAGAGATTGACTTCAAAATTATTGGGATTATATTAAAACCAGAAATGGGAAATCACTTTTAGGAGGTTTTATGGCATTAGAGCAAAAGCTTGATTTTGAAGATCTTAAGAATAGACTGAAAAGGTTGGGTGATTTTCTTTGACCTGGATGGAATCGAGAAAAAGATAAAGGGGCTGGAAAAGAAATCTCAG
Source organism: Candidatus Zixiibacteriota bacterium (assembly GCA_049642665.1). Classification (GTDB taxonomy): domain Bacteria; phylum Zixibacteria; class MSB-5A5; order MSB-5A5; family SM23-73-2; genus CAYURP01. The sequence continues at coordinate 827 of JBARPA010000030.1, read as the reverse complement.
GAGCCTGATTTCTGGAAGGATAACGAGAAGGCACAGGTAATATTAAAGGAACTTACCAGCTTAAAAAAGAAATCGGAGTCCTGGCATAAGCTTCACTCACAACTTGAGGATGCCTCCGTTTTATCTGAACTGGCTCAGCAGGAAAACGATCAGGAAACTTTAAGGGAGGTAGAGAAAAATCTGGAGCAAATTGAAAAGGAGTTAGGGGATTTTGAGTTCACCTTGATGCTTTCCGATGAGGATGATCCCAAAAATGCGCTTCTAAACATCCATTCCGGAGCAGGGGGGACCGAGTCCCAGGATTGGGCGGAGATGCTTCTGCGGATGTACACCCGCTGGATCGAACGCAAAGGCTTTGCGTATAAAACAATTGATTTTATGGCTGGGGATGAAGCTGGCGTTAAAAGCGTTACCCTGGAAATAATAGGGGATTATGCTTACGGTTTTCTAAAGGGAGAATCGGGAGTCCATCGCCTGGTCAGAATTTCACCTTTTGACGCCAACCGCAGACGCCACACGTCATTTTCCTCGGTTTTTGTCTACCCGGAAATAGAAGATACCATTACCGTGGAGATAAATGAGGATGATCTGAAAATAGATACTTTCCGGTCATCCGGAGCTGGTGGTCAGCACGTTAACAAGGTCTCATCCGCTGTCAGGATAACTCATGTCCCCACGGGTATCGTGGTTCAATCCCAGTCCGAGCGATCCCAGTTTAGGAATAAGGAAAATGCCATAAAAGTTTTGAAATCCAGACTGTATCAGCGCTACAAGGAAAAGGAGGAGGAGAAACTCTCCGAGGCCGAATCAGAGAAGAAAAAGATCGA
>JBARPA010000029.1:0-1905 GCA_049642665.1 Candidatus Zixiibacteriota bacterium | reverse complement strand
GTCTAAATCTGAATCCCCATCCAGATCAGCACAAAAAACAGAAACAGGACCATCCCCGGTAGCATAATCAACTTTGGGCTGGAAAGTTCCATCACCATTGTTCTTCAAGATGGAGACATTATCGGTTCCGTAATTTGCCACGGCTAAATCTAAACCTGAGCCTCCGTCCAGGTCAGCACAAAAAACAGAGTAAGGCCAATGTCCGGCAGCATAATCAACCTTGGTCTGGAAGGTTCCATCGCCGTTGTTCTTCAAGATGGATACATCGTCGCTTTCCCAATTTACCAAGGCCAGGTCTAAATCTGAATCTCCATCCAGATCAGCACAAAAAATAGATTGAGGCTCGTCTCCTGCAGCGTAATCAACTTTGGTCTGGAAAGTTCCATCACCATTGTTCTTCAAGATGGAGACGTCGTCGCTGTATGCATTTGCGACAGCCAGGTCTAAATCTGAGTCTCCATCCAGATCGGCACAAAAAACAGACCAGGGGTCCGATCCTGCCGCATAATCAACTTTGGTCTCGAAGGTTCCATCACCTTTGTTCTCTAAGATGGAAACATTGTCGCCTCCGTCATATACCACGGCTAAGTCTAAATCTGAATCTCCATCCAGATCCGCACAAAAAACAGAGCGAGTACCCATTCCGGCAGGATAGCGAACTCCTGGCTGGAAAGTTCCATCGCCGTTGTTCTTGAAGATGGAGACATAGCCTCCCATATGTTCTGCCACTGCCAGGTCCAAATCTGAATCTCCATCCAGATCCGCACAAAAAACAGACAACGGATCACCTCCTGTAGCATAGTTGACTCCCGGACCGAAAGGAATGGAGTCGGGGTTCAAGGGAGCTGCGGGAGGGAAAGAAGAAAGGGAGAGATTCAGGTTCCCCTGCGCTGAAGCCAGTGGGCAGATGCACAACTGCACTGCCGCTACCAGCAAAATCGTCCCCCAGAAAGACTTTTTAAACTGGTACATCAGTACCTCCTGGTAAAAGGTTTTTGGTTTGACTCTGTGAACTATTTCAAGACAAAAGCCCAGATGAGAATAAAGAGATGAACAAGCCCCTAACTGGAAGGAAAATTGTCACTGATTTCATCTTCTCACTCCTCCCAATAGGGTTAAAAAGATACTTGTGAACTTTTCCCCCTCTCTTATTCAGACTAAGACAGAATCGGTGGCATCACCTCCAGAGAATTCTTTGAATTTAAAGGAAGCTTTTCTCTCCTCTTCTGAGTTACCCCCTTTTTTTATTCCCCCTCACTCTTGAAGCCTGTCCATACAGAAGCTAAGAAGCAAATAAATTCAAATAAGAGAAACCAGTGGTTCTCAAAGTTGAAAATATATCACATGAGCTTATTTATAGGATTGCTCATTTATATAATAGCTCAATAACTGCAATTTGTCAAGGAAAAAACACTTATAAGGAGACTGGATGAGTCCTGATTGCAAGGGGAGTTTTTCACCCATGAAGGAATTATAGTTGCCTGATTCACCAATTATATTTCAGCTCTTTGAATCGAGCAACTACAAATTTTTTCATCTGTTGGGAGATATAATAGTGGGTAGTTCTGGGTCTCCCGACCCAGAATTAAACGGACAAGTTCAGGAGTCCTTCCTTACCCGCTCGGTTCGATTCGGAAGGAGGTTTTTTGATTTGTAGCGGAGGTTTTTAGACCTCCATTCGGGGGATATGATAGAAGAAGAATGGAAAGCTAAAGCTTTCCGCTACTTCATAATCCCACCTTCAAAGCATGGTGGGATAATGGATTTGTTAGGTGTGCTCTGATCAGGTGTGAAATTCTTCAGCGTTCTTCACATTTTTTGAGTAAACTCTGGGTATCCTTCAATTCCTTTTTCAGCCTCTTTTTGACCTCCTGGCTCAGCTTGTAGCTTAATACCCTCTCGCAT
>JBARPA010000028.1:0-7117 GCA_049642665.1 Candidatus Zixiibacteriota bacterium | reverse complement strand
CTTTGGGCATGGTCCAACCGCCCTCTAAATCCTCTTTATTTATACTGAACAAAACCACAACATCATCCAAGGAAACGCCTAACCTATCAGCCAGAGTAGCTCCCAGAGCAATGCCTGATTGCTCTCCCTCTTGTTCCGGTTTCAGTTTGAAATTTCCAACTATCAGATTCTTTTGAATATCGGTGACATCTTTCTCCTGAGCTAAATCAATTCCCCTAACCACGATTCCATCAGAGACCTCCTTGGAGGAAACAGCTGCCTTAAAATAGATAAAGGGGGAGATGGCTTTCACGTGTTTCTCCTCTTTTATCAAGGGAACAAGCTCCTCATAGTTATCAATCCCCTCACCGTGAGTGGAGAAGATGCTGATATGGGCAGTTGTTCCGATTATCCTGGACCTTACCTCCTTTTCAAAGCCATTCATCATAGATAAGACAAAGGTCAATGCCGCCACGCCAATCAAAACCCCCAGGACAGAGATCACAGTAATTATGGATATGAACTGGGATGACTTCTTTGACTTGAGATACCTTTTAGCTATAAAGAATTCGTATGACATAAGGCTTTTGGAGTGCGAAGGCTCAGCTTCGCACTTTTTATTTTAAATAACTATTTATATAAAAGATCTAAATTCTATGAACCAAACACAATCGACTAACTATACTTCCGGTCTCATCTGGGGGAAAAATATCACATCTCTAATGGAAGAGGAATCTGTGAAAAGCATCACTACCCGGTCGATACCTATTCCCAGTCCACCGGTGGGCGGCATACCGTATTCTAAAGCTCTTAAATAATCCTCATCCAGAACCTGAGCCTCCTCATCCCCCAGATCCCTTAACTTTGCCTGCTGCTCAAACCTCTGTCTTTGATCTAATGGATCATTTAGCTCGGAGAAGGCATTTCCCAATTCCAATCCCCCAATGAAAAGCTCAAACCTCTCGGTCAATCCCTCTTTCTCCCGATGTTTTTTAGCCAGAGGCGAGATCTCCTGAGGATAATCAGTGATAAACGTAGGCTGAATTAATTTCGGTTGAACCAGATTGTCAAAAAGAGTATCTATTATCTTCCATTTATTAGCTCCCCCAGCCAGATTAAGTTCCAGGTTAACCGCAATATCTTTTAGTTCTTTTTCATCTTTACCAGCAACATCCACACCACCGATCTCTTTTATGGAATCCAGGATGGGAATTTTCTTCCACTCAGCACCTAAATCAATTTCATTGCCCTGATAGGTTATTTTTGTCGCGCCAAGAGTTTCCTTTGCCACATATATCAGCATTTTACGATAAAGCTCCATTATCTCGTTATAATCAGCATAAGCCTGATACAATTCCAGCATTGAAAACTCCGGATTGTGATTTTTATCCATTCCCTCATTTCTGAAATCCTTGCAGAACTCGTAGACCTTTTCAAACCCACCTACGATCAATCTTTTAAGATAGAGCTCATCTGCGATTCTTAAGTATAAATCCATATCCAGGGTGTTGTGACGGGTAACAAAGGGACGGGCAGAGGCGCCGCCATAAATAGGCTGCAGGATTGGGGTCTCAACCTCCACAAATCCCGAATCATCCAGAAATTCTCTCATCTTCTGAATTATTTTGGTACGTTTTAAGAAGGTCTCCTTGACTTTGGGATTCACGATTAAATCCAAATATCTCTGTCGGTATCTCAGCTCCTTATCCTGAAGTCCATGCCATTTCTCGGGCAGGGGGCGTAGAGATTTTGATAAAATAATAAAATCTTTAGCTCTTATCGATTTCTCTCCGGTTTTGGTAACGAAAACCTTTCCTTCCACACCCAGGTGATCCCCAATATCAAAACAATCTAAAAGCTCGAATTTTTCCTGGCCCACCTCATCAGATTTAACATATACCTGTATTTTACCATATCCATCCTGAATATGAAAGAATGAACTTTTCCCATGTTTTCTCAAAGAGACAATTCTTCCAGCAGATTTGATTCCCTTTTGTTCCTTTTCCAGGCTCTCGAAATTATCCAGTATATCCTTTGTGGAATGAGTCCGCTCAAAATGATAAGGATATGGATTGATATTTAGTTCTTTTAGTTTTTTCAGTTTATCCCTGCGGTGCTGCAGAAATTCAGCTAACTCGTCTGGCATTGTTTCTCCTTAAATTTTAAATCCGATTTTCAATATAATGAGGGTGATTTGGAGTGTCAAGGATAATTGGTGAAAGTTGCGGATTTACAGGGACGCAAAATTATTAGGACAATTCGTACAGCACTCCTCTTAAAACAAAAAGCCCTCAGGATCTGAGGGCTTTTTACGTTTCCTTAGTGGACTAATAAGATCACAAATTACAAGGTGGTGTACCCGATTTCAGTACGTAAATCACCAGATAAACAACATCTGTAATGTCGGCCAGGTTGTCACAATTGGTATCACCTACCTCATGTGGAATGGGTTCAGACCCACTTTTCAAAACATAGTTCACCAGATAGACCGCATCAATTATGTCGACGTTTCCATCTGCATTGGCATCCCCGTGCTCATAAGCCGCAGCATGAACATAGCCCTGTAAAGCGTAACAGATTGTATTTTCCGAGATTCCGACCGCTCCTGGCTGTCCGCCTGAACCTATCCTCAAAAGATAGTTATTCGATTGACCTCTTCCGCCAACACCATCCAGTGCCTGGGTGGACAACTTGTAGGTCTGGCTTCTGGACTGGGCAGAAAAGCTAAAGGTAATTAGAAGACAGACCACCAGGGAAAAGGTCAGAAGTTTGATGATATTCGATCTGTTCATTTTTTGAACACCTCCAATTTTTTGTTCTGGAGCGCAACAACTTTGTTGTTGCAGGCAAAAACAAGTTTTTGCACTCCTTTTTTCCGTCGGGCACAAGGCCCGACGCTACTTTTTGAGTTCCCTACTTCATTTCCTTTGTCTCCCGCTCTTTCATCTGCTTGTGCTGTTCATAGTGGATGTCGTATTCCTCGCCCAGCTTATAGGCTTCAGGATGGAGGTATTTCCCTCGTTCATCCACAGGCTTATCAACTTCGACCTGTATTCTGTTTGCCTCGGCGAATTTGTCATGGCGAATTCCGGTAACCTGCCAGGAGACCTTCATCCCCGGCTCGCCGCCGGCTATGGTAAACTGATTAGTGGATATCTCCTGAGCAATGAACACATGGGCAAAACCACCTATGCAGGTGAGCTGGTAGCGGAAGTCCCTGTTCAGAGCTTCGAAGTAATCTGGAAGTTTGACTGTTGCCTCTCCGCCGGCATCCAGCGTCACCACGCCATCGTAGACATTCTTCATATCCGGGGATTCCACAAAGGAGTGGTAGAGGTATTTGTTTTCCGGGTCAAGGGGATGGTCGATCTGAAAGGAGCCGCCGCCCTTGGTTAGCGTGCCGGTAACCATGGCATTGCCGTCAAAGTATCCTGCCCAGTTGGTTGTTCCTCCAGAGGCTAATCCATAGACGCCGTAGTTCGTCCCTGAGCCCAGGGCCCGCCCGTAGAGGCCATAATTATACCCTGAACCACCAAAAACCAAACCGTAAACGCCGAAGTAGCCGTAGCTTCCGGTGGGATAAACCCTGCCTGCTACGCCCATAAACCCGGCTTCAAAATATCCACCATAGCCGTAGTAATCCGCTGGGGTGGACTTGCCATAAACTGCCTTGGCGTCGTGTTCACCCGAACCTGTAAATTCCGAGTGGATAACGTGTGTATTGTCGCTCAAATAATTTGAGGTGAAGTATCCCGCATAAAGATTATCGTGTTGAACATGAAGCTTACTACCTGCAATTGGGCTGTTCGTCCCGATGCCGAGCTTCCCACTGAAATAGCCATTTCCCTCAAACCAGCCACCATATAATCCTTCACCCAGTATACCAATATAGCCTAATCCTTTTACACCGCAGTGGCCTCCTTCTCCGGAAATTCCGGTTCCACTTATCGCATTGCTGACACCTTTCACTCCCATTCCGGCTTCCGCATACACACCGTACATCCAATCACCAGGTGGAGGATCAGTTTTGACATAGAGTTTAACATCCTCCGGAGGTATTTGGCCTATGCCCACGTTACCGCTTAACCTGTAGACGCTATCACCATAAACAGTCCAATCCCCATCGCTGCCTGTCAGGTAAGCATAAGCCACGCTCACCATCTCCTTTCGGGGAGTCATCTCTGGATCTGCCTCCACCTTTACCCCCAGATACCCGACATCACCCGTGAAAACTGTATCCGGAATGAGATTCACGCTCCCCAACAAAACGCTGAAAATCCCCTTCTCCACTACAACTGTGGCTTGCGTCTCTGTCCATAAGGCTGTACCCCCGGTAGCTGCGTCATAGATGGTGAAGACTATGGAAAGAGTGTCATCAATCAAAGCCCCGGCTGGTGTGGTTAGCTTCCCCTGATAGTTAATCATCTGCGGAACACCTGCATAAGTCAAAGTTGAAAATGCAAAGATCAAAATTAAAAGACCCAGAAAGACAATTGTTGCCGATTTCATCTTCTCGCTCCTCCCAATAGGGTTAAAAAGATACTTGTGAACCTTTCCCCCTCCGATTGAAACAAAGACAAAATCCATGGCATCACCTCCTGTTGACTCAACGGATTATAGTTTAAAGGAGCTTTCTGCATTTTTTGATTGCCCTATTCACCACCTCCTGAGCTGATATTCGATCTGTTCATTTTTTGAACACCTCCTGTTTTCTCTGTACGAGAGAGGCCTGTTGAGCCAGGCGAAATCCCCCGCCTCAGGCGGGGGGATCCCCTCCCTCTGTTTGGGAGCCCGCAAGGGACTCCCCGGCATCTGTTCGTCGTTTATCTGAGTCCTCTTTCTCCTTCCAGTTTCCTTTGCTCCCGCTCTTTCATCTGCTTGTGCTGCTCGTAGTGGATGTCGTATTCCTGGCCCAGTTTGTAGGCTTCAGGATGCAGATATTTGCCCTGTTCCTCAGCGGGTTTGTCAACCTCCACTTGAATTCTGTTTGCCTCTGCGAATTTGTCATGGCGAATTCCGGTGACCTGCCAGGAGACCTTCATACCAGGCTCTCCTCCTGCAATCTTGAAGCTGTTCCCGGAAATTTCCTGGGAGATATACAGGTTTGGTCCTGGGGCACCGATGGCTGTAAGCTGATACCGAAAGTCCCTGTTCAGAGCTTCGAAGTAGTCCAGAAGCTCAACTGTTGCCTCTCCTGTGGCATCCAGTATCACGTTACCATTGTAAACATTCATCATATCCGGAGATTCCACAAAGGAGTGGAAAAGGTATTTGTTTTCCGGGTCAAGGGGATGGTCGATCTGAAAGGAGCCGCCGCCCTTGGTCAGGGTGCCGGTAACCTTGGCATTGCCGTAAAAGTATCCTGCCCAGCTATTGGCTTCAACAGCGGCTGCTCCATAAACGCCATAATCATAGTTTCCGCCCTGGGCTACTGCATAAACGCCGTAGTTTTGATCCGTGCTGAAGCGGGCCCATCCGTAGAGGGCGACATTCATTCCTGAACCGCTAACAGCGTTAGCATCGACGCCACAGTAAATTGCGCTTCCCTCGGAAAAAACCCCGGCATATACGCCCGCATACCCGCCTGCAAACCATCCACCATAACCATAGCCATCTGCTGGCCAGGACACGCCATGAACTGCCGCAGCATCATAATTGCCCGAACCTGTAAATTCCGAGCGGATGACGTCCGTAGCATTGCTCAAATAATTTGATGTGAAGTACCCCGCATAACGATTATTGTGTTGAACATGAAGCTTACTATATGTATCTGGAGTGGTCGTCCCGATGCCGATCCTGCTGCCGGTTTCATAGATGGCTGAATTGCCAAGAGTGGTGGAGGCTGTGAATTTGGGGACGTAGTTGGCTGTGCCGCTTCCGCCAATTCCACCAGCTGCTGATGCCTGCCAGGTGCCCACGCCATTGGCGTCTGAAGTCAAAACCTTGCCTGCTGCCTGATTTCCGTCAACCATCTTGATGCTGCCTTGAACATGCAATTCCTCATCAGGTGCGGTGGTCCCGATGCCAAGCTTGATAGGATTAACCGAGTTGTGAAAGATGACCGCATTGGGAGTTGAGGTGGTAAAATTGCGGCCAAAAGCAAAGGTGAAGTCAGCGTCAGAGGAAATCCTCACACTATCTCCTGCAGCTAGTGAAAAGTCTCCGGCAGCTGTGTCTGCACGACCCCCGGGTACCGTTGCGTACTCTCCGCTGGCGGTGTTGGTGTGTCCGCCTCCTACGGTTGCTATCCATCCGCTGGCGGTGTTTGAATATCCACCTCCCACGGTTGCATAGTTGCTGCTGGCGGTATCGAACACTCCACCTCCTACGGTTGAGCCAAACGCGATGGCGGCGTTGGAATATCCACCTCCCACGGTTGCGTTAGTGGCACTGGCGGTGTTGCGTAGTCCACCTCCTACGGTTGCTTGATCCCCGCTGGCGGTGTCGGCTTGCCCACCTCCTACTGTTGCGTCAGTCCCGCTGGCGGTGTTCAATAGTCCACCTCCTACGGTTGCTCTCAGCCCACTAGCCGTGTTGGTGTGTCCACCTCCTACGGTTGCTTGATCCGTGGTGGCGGTGTTGTATTGTCCACCTCCTATGGTTGCTATCCATCCGCTGGCCGCGTTACCGCGTCCACCTCCCACGGTTGAATAAGCCGCGCTTGCGGTGTCGTTTTGTCCACCTGCAACGGTTGAGCCCCACTCGCTGGCGATATTCGTCCATCCACCTGCTACAGTTGCTCTCGTCCCGCTGGCAGTGTTCAGACCTCCACCTCCCACTGTTGCATCGCTCCCACTAGCTGTGTTTCGTTGTCCACCTCCTACTGTTGCATCACTCCCGCTGGCGGTGTCGCTTTCTCCACCTCCTATGGTTGAACCAAAACCGCTGGCAGTGTTGAAATATCCACCTCCTACGGTTGCACGTCCGTAGCTAGCGGTGTTGCCGTATCCTCCTCCCACGGTTGTATAATTGTGACCAGCAGTGTTCTCCAACCCACCTCCAACGGTTGAATATCTAAGGTTTTCGCCGCTCATTCCGGTAGTGCAGGCGACCCCGAGGTTCACGTGGGTGGAATCTGCATTGCCGTAAAGAACATTGCCGAATCGGGCTATGCCCCACTCCCCGCCCATCATAAGGG
>JBARPA010000027.1:0-10438 GCA_049642665.1 Candidatus Zixiibacteriota bacterium | reverse complement strand
GTAGATATCACCCTGAGTCATATTCCCAGCCTGTGAAGTCTTACCTGAGTCAAACTGAACCCACTCAACATAGAGATAATTATAGTTGTCTAAACCCGGATCATAGCCCACCCCTGCCTGCATCTTGGAGATAAGCCTGTTCCAGCCTCCAGCCATAGCCTCCCATTGTGCATGAGCTACTTGATTTGCCACCAGGGTCTCCCCATCACACACCCTTTCCGTGGCTTTACTCCAGTGCCACAATCCCACATCAAGTATATCAATTTCAAGCGGATTATGACTAAGGTAATGTGTATGCCAGAAAATGTGCAAGCTATCGTTCATATCATAGATTGCAGCTAAATCTGAATAGGCGCGATGGTAATCATCGGGTTGGTATGCGGTGACGTTTATGCGATCAGATAGTTGCTCAGAAGCGAACCAGTCATCACCCCCGTTGGTGGATTCGATATAGTAAACGTCATTAGAAACCTGGTAAAGGCTTGAATCGGTCTCAGATTCGGCCAGGGTTAAATAGCAGAGGGCTACTTTGTTAGAAACCTTTGAGGTTACCACAATGGAGCCGATGACTCCGGTTAATTCGAATGTTACAATTGGATTAAGCGGATCGTAATACTGAGTTTCCTTGTCCAGAGTTACGCTATCCTTACCTGGAGCCCAGCACATCAGTTTATCCCCGGCTCTTTCCTCGCAGCGAACATATCCCATCCAGGACCACCCGGCAGCTGTATCGCCTTCGTGCATTATTATGTGGATGCGGTTCAGGCTGTCAACTCCACAGGTGGGCCACATACCTTTGAAAGGGGTGTCAGCGCTATCCGGAATATCATACCAGTAATAGCCTCCCCACATAGATGTATCACCAGCATAATCGGGTTCAATGCTTAAAACTACTCCCATATTATCATCATTAGGGGAAACTGGTTCGGTAGCATGGTAACACACCACAGCCCGAGAGTGAGGTTTGAAATACCCATCAAGAGGGCGGAAAAGATCTAAGCCAGTATAACCAGCCCTTCTTCCCGGGAGTGTAATAGTAGGTGCTGGTAGAGAATCCCAACCGCTATCAGCATCCCAGTAAGCATAATTTACAAATCTCTTTCCGCCTACTCCCCAAAAGTCTTGATGCATAAAGGTAAAATGCAGGCCATGACCCCCAGCAGTAATCTCCTGATAGTCATTGGCGACCATCCTGGGCATGCGACAGCTGTGCTGCCAATCATACCAGGTGCAGCCTAATATCGTATCATAGGGTGAATGTATAGCTGTTTCGCCACAGAAAGCCCCAAGGAAAACGTTCGGGGCTTTGCTTATCAGATAATCAGGAGATTCATCTCCTCTCAGCAGGGGAGGTGGAAGGACGGTCTTCCTGGGGTCTACCCTGGCTCCCCAGATGGTTCCGGCAAAGAAATTAACCAGGATTACTGCTGCCAGAATCAGCACAAGTCTCTTAGTCATCTCTTGCTCCTTTTTTAAACTCTTACATAGCTCATCCCTCTTTGTGGCTTTTCTCTCCTGCTACAATTTTTAGAGACCCTCATCTCCATGTTTCAAGAGATTTTTGATTTTTGATCAGGTCTTTCATAGACCGGAACGCAAATGTTCAGATCCAATGTAATCTAAGCAGAATTAGATTACCTGCCCTGGGAGCACTTCGGTGGTGGACCGCTTTTAAACAGGTAGCCATTCAGCCAAACTGCATCTGCGATAGCGACCACACCGTTCCCATCAGCGTCAGCCATGAAACACCAGGGTTCGGGTCCACCTTTGAACAGATAGCTGACTAAATAGACCACATCGGCGATCGTAACTGTATTATCCCGGTTAGCATTTCCGCACATAACCATATCCACCAGAGAATTCAGGTTCGCCACGTCATATTCATCAGAGACAGCCAGAGCATATGCTACCGAGTAAGTATCTGCAGGCGGGAAAGTCTGAGCCGGGATTACTCTGCCGGTGGTAACCAGGTTGTAGTCGACCGGGTGTCCAGAGCCATAAATGGAATAACCGGGAGTGCTCAGGTACTTGTAAAGCGAGTCGTCATTATAACCATCCTCAGGATAGATGAAAGCTTCGTTTCTCAGGATATGCATGGCATAAGGTTTATCTATACTATCCGGTGTCCACTTAATCTGAGGATTAAGAGTATTGGGATCCGGCCAGCAGGAAAGATAAAGTTCCCCCCATGAAAGTTTCACCCAGAAGCAAGTATCCCTCTGAGCTATAGCCATTCGGTAGTTCATATTGGCTCCACCGCCATAACCCCGAAGATAAGTCATTCTCCTGGTGCTGTCGACAAGTGGATAGTTCCAGGAATCCGAATCAGAGGGGCAGTCGATATCCAATGCCATACCCAGATAGGTTTCGGGAATACCGGGCAGGGGATCCTGAAGAGGCCACCAATCCGGAGGCGGGTTATAATAGAGATCCAAAATCCGCAATGTCAGATACTGTTCGTTTTTATTGTCCGGAGCTTCGCTGTAGAATATGTAATCTTTCGTTTCGATGGTCCACCACCACCATTGATGGTGCCAGGGCAATGGTGCCTGTGGAGTAACCGGGTTGAATTTTGCCTTCACCAGTATGGTTTTCAGACCGGGAAAGGTATCCACGGATATTTCGGTCTCAGGTAAGAAATAGTGTTCATCAAAGATATACCTTCCCACCAGGGAGTCACCATCCGGGCTGGTAAAGGCTAAAACCGGAGAGCCATCAATCAGGAAATTGGGCTCATTGATATCCTGGTGCAAGAAGAATCCGGCAGTATCGTTCTGATGAGCTAAATTGCCTACATTGGACTCGGAGATATAGTAATTGGGATTACCTATGACGGCAAATTCCGGTTCCACATACATATCGGAAACAACCACATGTATTCTCACATAGATATCATTATTCCCAGCCTGATCATTGGATTGAATCCTTAAGCTATCAACCAGAAATGTCTCCTGACTGCCTCCGGTAATGACCAGTTCCACGTTTAAGGGACAGCCGCCTGGTAAAATAGATGCCGAGGTTGGATTGATGCTCAACCAGCTGGCACCTGAGGAGATGCTGGAGATATTCAAGGTTTGGGTTCCGATATTTTCAATGGTTAAATAGACCGTATCAATCTGGTTCAAGGACAGGTGTATATAAGGATCTGCAAAACATTTGGGATTCCAATCCATTTGAACAGTGTCAATGATAGGAATCGAGCTGACCGGCAGGTGATAGAAAAGAACCGGATTATTGGTTGGTTCTCCCTCATCCTGAATACCCGCACCGGCATCCAGATCATAGACCCAGGATAGATAAGTAGCGGTATCCACTCTCTCAGCAATGGAGGGCCAGTGGTCGCTGGCACAGTCTCCTGAGGCACAATCAGAAACCGTGCTGCTGGTTATGTTCACCGGCTCGTGCCATACCAGTCCCCCGTCAGTGGAAACTGACATATAGATGTCCCCCTGGGTCATATTTACCTGGGAGGTTTTGCCCGAGTCGAACTGAGACCAGATAAGATAAAGATAATTATAGTTGTCCAGTCCCGGATCATAGCCCACACCGCACTGCACCTTATCCAGAAGCCTGTTCCATGCCCCTGGATTGGCATACCATTCCGCATGGGCGATCTCGTTGGCAACCAGGGTATCTCCATCACATACTCTTTCCGTGGCCTTGTTCCAGTGCCATAAGCTAACATTGTGAATGTCCAACTCTCTTAAATCCTGATCATAATAGTGAGTATGCCAGAAGATGTGCAAGCTATCGTTCATGTCATATACTGCAGACACAGATCCATAAACGCGCATCTTATCTTGGGGTTGATATTTGGTGATGTTTGTTCTTTGAGGTAAGCTTCCGGCAGTAAACCAATCATCTCCCCCGTTGGTGGATTCGAAATAGTATATGTCATTTGCAATCTGATAAAGGGTGGAATCGGTCTCAGATTGGGCCAGGGCTGGCCAGAAAACTGCAACTTTGTTGGAAACCTTGGAGGTAACCAGGCTGTGACTTTCAACTCCGGATTTATCAAATACAACTACTACATTAAGCGGATCGAAATATTGAGTCTCTTTATCCAGGATCACGCTGTCCTTTCCCGGTGCCCAGCACATAAGTTTATCACCGGATCTTTCCGCGCAGCGAACGTATCCCATCCAGCCTGGTCCAGCAGAAGTTTTACCTTCCTGCATCACAATATGGATTCGGTTAAGGCTGTCCACAGCGCATTCGGGCCACATCCCTTTGCCCAAAAACCTCTCAAAATCAGCACTGTCCGGAATATCATACCAGTATGCTCCACCTTCCATCTCTATTGCTCCAGGAGTGTTCGGTTCAATGCTAATAACCGTCCCCATATCATCATCATTGGGAAAAATCGGCTCGATTTTGTGATAGCATACCACAGCCCGAGAGTGAGGCTTGAAATATCCGTCAAGAGGCCGGAAAATATCCAGACCAGTATAACCAGACCTGCTTTCCATGAGTGTAATAGTAGGTGCTGGTAGAGAATCCCAGCCATTATCAGCATCCCAGTAAGCATAATTTACAAATCTCTTTCCACCTACTCCCCAAATGTCCTGATGCATAAAGGTGAAATGCAGCCCGTGACCTCCAGCAGTAATCTCCTGATAATCGTTAGCAATCATCCTGGGCATGCGACAGGCTGCTTGCCACTCGTAATAGGTGCAGCCGATTACTGTATCATAAGGCGAGACAATGGTATCCTCACCGCAAAAGGCATCCCATAAAACTTCTGGTGCTCTGGTGATCAAATAATCAGGAGATTCATCTCCTCTGGGCAGAGGAGGTGGAAGGACGGTCTTTCTGGGGTCTACCCTGGCTCCCCAGATGGTTCCGGCAAAAAAAATAACCAAGATCATTACTGCCAGAACCAGCACAAGTCTCTTAGTCATCTCTTGCTCCTTTTTTAAACTCTTACATAGCTCATCCCTCCTTGCAGATTTTCTCTCCTGCTAAGGATTTCTTAAAAGTAATCACCTCCATGTTTATCGTAAGTTCACATTGCAGAAGAAAAGTAATTTACCACCCAATACCTATTTAAATACAATTTGTGTGAACTCAAATATAACTTTACTTTACATATAAATATAAACCCAACCTATGGTTTTGTCAAGGATAAAATAATATAATTACCCTATTTCCATTATTATGGATTTCTGACAGCTTTCGGGAGTATTCCCAACAGATGAAACAATTCCTTTAATTAAGGAATTGTGCCCCTTATCTTTATCCTTCTTTTATCAGAGACAACTCTATATCTTCAGTTTCCCTTGTTCCATAATGATCTTGCCATCGATCTCCAGAGTGGGTTTGGTGAGGATTCCGTCCAGGTGACTTTCCACGGATACGTTTCCTCCCATGGATTTGTTATCGCCTATGGCCATATGTATCGTTCCCAGAACCTTTTCATCCTCCAGAACACTTCCACAGAGCGTGGCTTTGTCGTTAGTTCCGATGCCCAGCTCAGCTAAGTTGGTAGCTGGTTTTCCAAAAGGCTCGATCATCTTCTTCAGTTTCTCGGTCTTTTCATCTCCGGTTATTTCGGTAGCATAACCGTCCTTTATCACCATTCGCAGGGGCTTTTTCATCAGTCCTATTCCGGCCATGGCTCCATCGACCACAATTATGCCATTAGCTGTTTCCTCCAGGGGGGCGATATATACCTCTCCGGCTGGAAGATTGCCGAAATTGCCCGGATTCAAATACAATCCATCGTCGATTTCCCATTTTCTGTTTTCCAGGCTCATGCTTATCTCGGTTCCGGAAGGTGTGCTTACCTTAGCTTTTTTTGCGCCCTGCAGAGCTTGGGCTAACTTTTTTGACCTCTCCGATATTTTATTATAATCAGCGGAGAGGGTTCTTTTCATTGTATCCTCTAAGATACCAGGGAGAGTTGCAATCCTGGCACCGCTTTCACAGGCATCTCGTCTGGCTTTGGTATGGGTCATGGATCTGGATGTGGGTATCAGGATCACGTCGAATTTCCTCATAAATTCCTCGACCGGATAGGGCGGTTCCTCGCCATTTGATTTTCTGGGAATGATCTCCAGAAACATAGCCTCAGATGATGCCTCCTTGGCGGCTTCCCACAGGGCAAAGCCTATTTTTCTCAATGGCTCATCAGTTATAACCAGGACCCTCTCGCCCTTTTTCACCCCCATACAATTGTTAACAGCTATTCTTGCAGAGTTTTGAAGCTCCTCCATTATCATCACCTCTTTTTAATTTTAGGCAAAACAGTTGATCTCCACAGGAAAAATCCCAGCATGGCAAAGACTACAATCGCCAGCCAGGGAGCAATGGATCCAGCAAGTGGTGCTTCCTCGTGAAGTTCATAATAAGCTCTGTATTTGGTCCAGAAAGCAACGAGAAATGCTATCGCAACTCCGATTAAAGCATCGCCTGCTACCAGACCTGAGCCAAAAAGAATCCCCCGCTCTTGCCTTTTCCATCGCTCTTGCTTTTTGGCGACCTTTGCTACTAAAAGGGCAATAAGCCCACCAGCCATAATCGGAGTTGAGAGCTCTAAGGGAAGATAAAGACCTATGGCAAAAGGCAAAGAGGAGATGCCTACAAGCTCGATAGCAGAGGCAAGCATAATACCAACTATTATATAAAGCCAGGGGATACCTCCGGTCATCACACCTTTGACAATAGTCGCCATCACATTAGCCTGGGGAGCGAGAAGGGGTGTGGGATGAGCCTCAGTGCGAACAAATCCAAAGGCAGCACCCAGCAAAAATACGACGAATCCCATAACCAGCGCCGGAGCCAAAAGCCCCACAAATTCCATAGTCTGTTGTTTTTTAGGTGTTGCTCCTAAAAGATATCCGGTCTTTAGATCCTGAGCTATATCTCCTGAGAGGCAAACCGCAATGCATACCACTGTACCTATGGACATCACCGTTATCATACCCTGAAATCCTGAGACTCCAAATGAAAGCAAGATCAAGCTGGTGACTAAAAGGGTGGCGATGGTCATTCCTGAGACAGGTGAGGAAGAGGAGCCAACTATCCCCACGATCCTGGCTGCCACCACTACAAAGAAAAATCCGAAGATTAGAACCAGAATTGTTCCTGAAAAATGAAGCTCTGTTTTTGGGTAAGCCCAGATAGCTAAGGCAACCAAAAGGGAACCGATCAAAACCACCCCCATTGAAAGCTCCCTTTCTGTTCTTGTCACTTTGAATTTTTCTATTCTTTTAGAGAAGATCTGCTTTGCTCCAACTGAAAAGGAGTGGATAATCACCGGCATAGATTTTATCAAGCTTACAAATCCTCCCATGGCAACTGCGCCAACTCCGAAGTATTTTATGTAATCATTTCTTAGTTCTGCAGGAGTCATTTCCGATATCAACTTTGTGGCCGGGGGAACAACATCTGGAATATAATTACCAATATAAGCTATAAGAGGTGCCAATCCCAGATATCCTAAGACAGCACCTCCCAGCATTAAAGCTGATATACGAGGACCGATAATGTACCCCACACCCAAAAGCGCTGGTGTGGCATCTATTCCCAGATAAGCTCCTTTGGGATAGTGAAGGTTATGCAGAGGGCTTTCGGGCCAGAGCCTTATTCCTCCCATTAAAACTTTATATAATGCGCCCAAACCCATTCCCCAGAAGACCGTTTTAGCCTTCCCTCCGCCCTCATCTCCAGCTTTGATTATCTCAGCACAGGCAGTTCCCTCGGGAAATCTCAGTTTGCCGTGCTCTTTGACGATCAAGTATCTCCTTAATGGTATCATGAAAAGTATACCTAAACATCCTCCTAACATCGACAAAAAGAAAATATCCCAGGTGGATATGGGGTGGGAAAAGCCCGGAATAGTCTCATTCCAGATGAAAAATGCGGGGATGGTAAAGATGATCCCGGCAGCTAAAGATTCACCCGCTGAGCCAATTGTTTGCACCATGTTATTTTCCAAAACAGTTCCTGTCTTTAATATTCCTCTTAAAACCGCCATGGAAATAACCGCTGCAGGTATTGATGCGCAAATCGTCATTCCCACTTTCAAACCGATATAGGCATTGGCAGCTCCGAAGATTATCGATATTAAAACGCCCAGGATAACGGCTCGTAAGGTGATCTCGGCCATCTTCTGCTGCGGTTTTATGTAAGGCTCAAACTCAGCAGTTGCTTTGTTTTCTGGCATTCAACCTCCTCTCTGGGGACCCAATAGATCAAAACAATGTTTGCTAAAACTAACATCAACCACAGATGGTGTCAAGAAAAAACTTCGGATTATTTTTCCACTTGTCTTTTACAAAAAATAGGTTAATTTGATAGATATGCTGAGTTCAGGAAAATTCAAATTCTGGCTTTTTCTTCTTATTTTAAGTTTCTCCTTTAATTGTTCCTCAACTTTAAAAGGCATAAAGGTTGAAGGACAAAATCTGGATCAAGATTCCTCCTTTAAAGCTTATCAACACTTTATAAAAGGTGATTATTATAGCCAGATCGGCGAGGTTGACTCGGCCGCAGAGCAATATAGGTTAGCCTTATCCTTGGAACCGGAGATCGATGAGATCAAGTTGGCTCTGGCCAGAGCACTTTTCAAGCTGGGTAAGTGGGAGGAAGCTCTGGATCAGGGGCTGAAAATCGATCCTAAAGATGGAGAGGTATGGAATCTTTTGGGGAATTGTTACAGTGTTTTAACAAGAATTGACGATGCGATTTTTTCCTATGAAAATGCTGTGAAAGTGGATTCCACCAATATTCATGCTTTAAGGAATTTAACCTTTCTCTACCAGAAAAAAGGGGAAACGGATAAAGCCATCACCACCTGGAAAATGATATCGGAGATATATTCTTTTGATGAGGAGATCAAAATCAGATTGGCAGCCATGTTTATGCAGAATGAAAGATATGATGAGGCCATTGAGGAATACAATAAGCTCATCAAACTTGACCCAAAAAATCTGCAGGCCTGGGTAGGTCTGGGAACTGCTTACCTGGTGAAAAAGGAATTTGACAAAGCCATTGAGTCATTTGAAAAAGGAGTGGAGCTGGACAAAAACAATATCAATTTGCACAAAAAATTGATATCCCTCTACATCTACAGAAGGCAGATAGAAAAAGCCAGAGAGGAGATGGAGGTCCTTCACAAATTGGATCCGGAAAATGAGGAAAACATACAAAGGCTGGGTTCTTTGTACCTGCTTCAAGAGGATTATGAAACAGCGGAAAGCCTTTTCACCGAGGATTTGAAAAAGGATTCTTCATATGTTATGGGGTATCTTTTCCTGGGAAGAATTGCTCTGGCTAAGAATGACTTAGTATCTGCCAGGGAGAACTTCAGAAAGGCGATCTCCTTGAGGGAAACCTCATCCGAAGGTTGGGTGGGACTGGCCCTAACGTACATTCAGCAGGATAGTCTGGAGCAAGCCATCCAGGTCCATGAGGCATCTTTGGATAAGGTTAGAGATAAAGAGAATATCTATTATCCACTGGGCTTGACCTATAATCGGATTGAGAAATTTGACCTGGCCATTTCAGTTTTGGAAAAAGCTTTGATTTTAAAACCGGATGATCCCCGGATTCTATTTGCTCTGGGTTCAGCCTATGAAAGAGGAGGCCATTTTAACAGCGCTGTCTCCGCCTTTGAAAGGCTTGTGAGAATCGAGCCGAATAATACCCAGGCTCTGAATTACCTGGGATATATGCTTGCGGAAAAGGGGGTCAGGTTAGAGGAATCCCAGGAGATGATAAAAAAAGCTCTGGAAAAGGAACCGGAAAACGGGGCATATCTGGATAGCTATGGCTGGGTATTGTTTAAGATGGGGAAGATAGATGAGGCGGAAAAGGAGATAAGAAAGGCCCTCAAGTTCCTGGAATCCGATGCCGTGATTTTCGAACATCTGGGAGATATACTGGAAACAAAAGGCAGTATAAATGAAGCGAAGGAATACTGGCAGAGAGCTTTAGAATTGGATCCGGAAAACGAGGATTTAAAAAATAAACTGGAAAAATAAATGTATTCCCTGGGAGATAATAAACCCTTGTTAAAGTTGTTAGTGGAGTTGGAATTCCACCACCGAGTTAAAGATTTACTTTAGCGATTTATGAAGATAAAAGGACTTATCCCGTTAATTTCCCTGTCCTTGATTCTTTTCTCCTGTGCCAAAAAGGGTATGCCGCCGGGAGGACCGGAGGATAAAATCCCACCCCGGATTATCTTCACTTTCCCTTCGCCTGATTCAACTCAAGTGGGCACAGACTTGGAAATAGAGATAACCTTCAGTGAAAGGATGGAGAGGAAAAAGACCGAGGAATCAATATTTGTTTCCCCTTTACCTTTGGTTCCTTGGGAGCTCTCCTGGCATAAGAACAGATTGAGCTTAAGATCTCCAGGAACTCTCAGAATGAAAACAACCTATGTTGTCACAATAGGCACCGGCGCAAGCGATCTGCGAGGAAACAGGAT
>JBARPA010000026.1:0-2122 GCA_049642665.1 Candidatus Zixiibacteriota bacterium | reverse complement strand
ACAATGAGGGCAGATCCTAGTATTTTTGAGTGTTTTATTCAGTCCCCTGCCCAATAAGAAAAAGAACGTAGCCAAAATAATAACAACAAAACAAATAGATATTGCAAATAATTCTATCACTTTCCCTCCTTTATTTTTCTTCACTCGTTGCTTATTTCTTCACTCCCAGAATATCTAATATAAATGCGTATTCGAATGCTATTTCTTTTATTCTTTCGTACCGGCCTGAGGCGCCGCCGTGTCCGGTCCCCATATTGGTCTTAAGCAGAAGCCGGTTATTATCAGTTTTCATTGCCCGAAGTTTGGCGGTCCACTTGGTTGGTTCCCAGTACTGCACCCGGGTGTCATTCAAGCCGGCTAAAATTAGCATGTTGGGATATTCCCTGGCCTGGACATTATCATAAGGCGAATAAGACAACATATAATCGTAATACTCTTTTTTGTGGGGGTTGCCCCACTCCTCATACTCTATCACGGTCAGAGGAATGCTGGGATCAAGCATGGTGTTGATTAGATCCACAAAAGGGACATCGGCAATAACAGCCTTAAAAAGCTCGGGCCGCATATTAACCACTGTACCGATTAAAAGTCCCCCGGCGCTGACACCGATTATAGCCAACTTCTCAGGAGAGGTATATTTTTCGGAGATCAGATGCTCAGCAGCCGCTATAAAATCTGTGAAGGTATTCTTCTTGTGCAGGAGCTTGCCATCCTCATACCAGTAACGCCCCATTTCTCCTCCTCCCCGGACATGAGCCATGGCGAAAATGAACCCCCTGTCAAGAAGACTCACCCGGTTGGATGAAAAGTAAGGCTCGGTGCTGGCGCCATATGCCCCGTAAGCATACAGGTAGAGCGGATTGTTGCCATCCCTTACCACACCTTTCCGATATACCAGCGAAATCGGAACCGGGGTGCTGTCTTTGGCAGTGGCGAATATTTGCTCGGATTGATACTGATCGGGATCGTATCCGCCCAGAATCTCATCCTGTTTTTTCAACTCCCGTTCTCTGCTTTTCATATTGTAGTCAAATACCGACCTGGGAGTGACAAAGGATGAATAATTGAAGCGCAGTAAATTGCTTTTGTATTCCGGATTGGATGCCCGCCAAAAGGTGTACACCGGCTCGGGAAATTCCACACTGTGAGTTGAATTGGTGACAAGATTTTTTATTCTTATCTGTTTAAGTCCGTTTTCACGCTCATACAAAACCAAAAAATCTTTAAAGACCTCTATCCGGTCGAGCTTGACTGAATCTCGATGGGGGATTACTTCTTTCCAATTACTCTTGGACGGGTCGGATATGGGCGTATGCATCAATTTGAAATTTTTGGCATTGTCGTTGGTAACGATGTAGAACTGATTGTCATGATGATGCAGGCTGTATTCCATGTCCTGTTGCCGGGGATGAACCAGCCCGAACTTTCCGCTGGGATTGTCAGCATCGAGATAGTGTACCTCCGTTGTAGTCATGCTCCCCAGATTGATAAATAGGTACTGCATGCTTTTGGACTTACTTAAGGACAGGAAAAAGGCATCATCCGGCTCGTGATAAACCAGGACGTCATTTTCCACATCATTACCCAGCACGTGACGATACAGCTTGAATGGCCGCCAGGCTTCGTCGCGGATGGTATAGAAGAAAGTTTTGTTGTCATTAGCCCACTCAAATGAGGTGCCAACGCTGTCAATTATATCCGGGAAAAGCTCTCCGGTTTCGAGATTTTTTACCCGTAAGGTATAACGTTCACTGCCTGTGGTGTCAAAGGCGTAGGCCAAAAGCCTGTGGTCAGGAGAAACACCGTATACGCCCAAATACATATAGTCCTTGCCCAGTGCCAGCTGGTTGACGTCCAGCAGGATCTCCTCTTTAGCATCAAGGCTTCCCTTTTTGCAGCAATGGATTTTGTACTGCTTTCCCTTTTCGGTTCGGGAATAATAGTAATAGTCATCTCGCTTAACTGGAACGCTGAGGTCAGTCTCCTTGATGCGGCCTACCATCTCCTGATACAGCTTTTTTTGGAGCTTCTCCGTGGGTTTCATTACTGCCTGAGCATATGAGTTTTCAGCCTTTAGATATTCGATAACCTCAGGATTGTCTTTTTGACGCAGCCAGTGGTA
>JBARPA010000025.1:0-8735 GCA_049642665.1 Candidatus Zixiibacteriota bacterium | reverse complement strand
GCAAAACTGTAAAAATTGAACAAACCCAAAATACTTGGGAGATCTATTATGATAAAAATCTGATTAAATCTGTTACCTATGTCAGTTGATAACTCTGTAACCTATCCTACTTGATAATACACTTAAGACCTCCGCTACAAATTAAAAACCTCTTTCCCAATTCATCGGGCGGACACAGAGGTCCGCCCCTACTTCTTACAAAGAAGGAAATACAAACGTTTTTAATAAAATATGGGAATTTGACTTGACAAAAATCCTTTTCAGAACTTTAATTGTTATCTAATTTTGTGATAAATAATTCTGATGTATTTATATAAATCTGGATCTTCTTAAATGATATATTTCTGGTTCATCTTAGCTTATCTTCTCTTTCTGATCTTTGTAGGTGCCTACCGCAGCAGGATGGTGAAGACCCAGGATGATTTTATGGTGGCGGGGAGGAGGCTTTCAGCTAAAGTTCTGGTAGGAACCCTTCTGGCTACCTGGATCGGCTCGGGTAGCATTATAGCTGGCGCAGGTCTGGCCTACAAAAAGGGTTTTCCAGCTCTGTGGTTTGATGCTGGTGTGTGGGTGGCAATCGTGATTCTCTACCTTGTGGCGGGCAGAGTCAGGAGATTCGCCCAGTACACTGTTCCGGATATTCTGGAGGCCAGATATAATCAATATGCCAGGATTCTGGGAGCTATTACCACTATAGTTGCCTACACTGCCATTGCCAGCTATCAGTTCAGAGCCGGAGGAATGGTTCTGAATATAGTCACAGGAATTCCTGTGGATCAGGGGATAATAATTACTGCTCTGTTTGTAATCGGCTATACTGTTTTGGCCGGGATGATCTCGGTGGCTTATACGGACGTGGTTAACGGAATTGTAATGGTTATAGGAATAGCTTTTGCGATACCATTTCTCATTAACCATGCCGGCGGATGGAGTTCCATCGTTAATGTCCTGCCCAAAGAGCACTTTCAGGTTCTGGGTGATATGTCTATTTTTGAGGCTCTGGGGTATTCTCTGCCTACTATGCTTTTACTTTTAGGCGAATCGAATATGTACCAGAGATTTTTCTCAGCCAAAGACGAGAATACTGCTAAACGGTCGGTGATAGGGTGGATTTTCGGAACTATTATCATAGAGACTGCCATTGTGGTTTTGGCTATTGTGGGGAGCGCCATATTCCTGGGAATCGAGCCGGAGATGGTAATTCTGCACTCTGCCCGATTCGGATTGCCCCAGATTATAGGATGTGTGATGTTAGCTGCCATTGTAGCTATTATTGTTTCCACTGCTGATTCCTTTCTTCTGGTTCCCTCCACCAATATCATAAGAGACATTTACCAGAGATTTATAAATCCCCAGGCTTCTCAGAAAAAGATTGTCCTTTATTCCAGAATAGTGGTGGTTTTACTAGGCATAATTGCATTTGTACAAGTGAGATTTTTCACCACGATTCTGGAAATGGCGATTTATGCCTATACGGTGTATGGGGTGGGGATCACCCCGGCTGTTATGGCTGCCTTTTTCTGGAAAAGAGCCACCGCTGCTGGGGGGGTCTCATCCATCGCAGCCGGAATGATAACTACGATCCTTTGGAAAGCCCTGGGCAATCCCTGGGGAATTCCCACTGTTTATCCACCTCTGATTTTGTCCCTCTCCTGCCTGATCTTTGTCAGCCTTTTAACCCCTGCACCTGAAGAAAAGAAATGGAAACAATTCTTTTAATTTTAACTTTTAAAAGGAGTTTTGAGATGTACACTTTCCAAAACTTTCTTAATAACAAAAAACTTCTGTGTGGGTTTATTTTTTCTCTTTTCTTGAGCTTTTTAATCCTTTTCAATTGTGCTGGGAGGGAGAGCTCGGAGGATAGAAAATTCAGTGAATTAGTGGACAGATTTATGGATTGGTATTTCATGACTTCGCCAGTATCTGCCACTTATAACGGTGCTCATCAATATGATGGGGAACTGGAAGATTTCAGTTCCGGGGTTATACTGGCAAAAGGCGAGAGTTTACGCTTTTTTCTCCAGGAGCTGAACACTATCGATACAACTCAGCTCAGTTTCGATAACAAAATGGATTATAAAATACTTGGCGACGAAATCGAGGGGCGGCTATTCCGGCTTGAAGTATTAAAGCCCTGGGAAAAATCCCCGTTAATGTATAATTATATAGTTGGGGGAGGTATTCATTCTCTGATATCCCGGGATTTTGCTCCCCTGGAACAAAGGCTTGATAATGCCCTTTCCCGATTAAGGAAAATTCCCAGGCTTCTTAACCAGGCTAAAGCCAATCTTAAAAATCCACCTGAAATTTTCACCCAGACCGTTATTAAACAGAACAAAGGGACAATAAATCTTATTAAAAATGATCTAATTACCGCAGCGGAAAAAGTTCCAGCTTTAAAGGATAGCATAATTGCTGAGAGTAAAAACGTTGTTACGGCCTTAGAGTATTATCAGAATTTTCTGGAGAACGATCTTCTCCCACGTTCCAAAGGTGATTTCCGGTTAGGGAAGAAGCTCTACAAAAAGAAATTAAGGTTCACCCTGAATACGGATCTGGAATCAGAGGAGATAGTTAGACGGGCGGAGGAGGAGTTTAAAAGGGTAAAAAAAGAAATGTATGAAACTGCTCTGCCTTTGCATCAAGAGTTTTTCCCCGGGCGGGAACGTAAAGAAACAGGAGAAAAGCTGGAGAATGTTGTTGTAAGGGAGGTTCTGGACGAGATTGGCAAAGATCAACCTGAGCCAGCTGAACTGGTGGAAGTGTGTAAAGATATACTGGGTGATTTGACCCAATTCGTAAAAGATAAGAATCTGATCGACCTATCTGACATTAATCCCGTAAAGGTAGACTGGGAGCCGGAGTTTTCCAGAGGGGTGGCTATAGCTGGGTTGGATTCGCCGGGTCCTCTGGACAAGGATATGGAATCATACTATCGGGTCTCACCTGTACCAGAGGACTGGACTGATAAGGAGGTGGAATCCTATTTAAGAGAGTATAACAACTGGATGCTGATTGACCTTTCGGTGCACGAGGCCATGCCCGGCCATTATGTTCAGCTTTACTTTTCAAACCAGTGTCCTTCCATGGTAAGGGCGATCTTTGGAAATGGTCCCTTCATAGAGGGATGGGCTATTTTTTCCGAGTGGATGATTGCGGATCAGGGATTTAAAAACTCCGATCCCAGATTGGAACTAACCAGATTGAAAATGTATCTCAGAGCCGTGACCAACGCTATTCTGGATGCTGAACTTCACGCAGGAAAGATGACGGATCAGGAGGCAATGAAACTGATGGTAGAAGGCGCCTTCCAGGAGGAGTCTGAGGCTAAAGGTAAACTAATCCGAGCTAAACTTACTTCCACCCAGCTTTCCACTTACTTTGTTGGTTTTCAGGAGGTATTCAACCTGTATCAGGATTATAAGAAAGAAAAAAGGGGAAAATCCAGCTTGATGGAATTCAACCAGAAGCTTTTAAGCCATGGTTCTCCGCCAACAAAGTATCTCAGGGAGATAATTCTTGGTGGTGGATAGTGTATGGTAGATGGTGAATGGTAAACAGTGATCAGTATACAGTATACAGTATACAATCTATCCTTCTGTTAAAGATACATTGATAAGCCACTGGATACGTTACACATTCACCTATCTTTTCAGTATATGACTATATTATCACTATAAAACCTTCAAGAAATCCAGTGCTTTAAACTCCTTCGAAATAAGGTTTCGTTTCTTCTATTTCTTAGAGAAATTTTTAACTAAGCTATCCTTATTTGTCGATAATTTATATAAAGATAGAGGAATTATGGATTGACAGATGGGCTTTATTTACGTATATTAAATTAAACCCAGTTATTTGAAAGATAAAGATATATAGGAGAATTATTATGAGAAGCTGGGATTTATGGAGAATTGCTCCTTTTCTTGTTTTTTTCTTGATGCTGAGTGCTGTTGTTGTCTTGGCGGAAAGTTCACAAAACCTCACTCTGGATCAGGTTCAGAAGATGATTGCGGATAAGGGGTATAACTGGACTGCTGGCAGAACGTCTTTATCCGAGCTGTCAGATGAGGAATTCCAGCAACTTTTAGGGACTGTTGTTCCCCCGCGTTACCTTGAAGAACGGATTAAAAAAATGGGTGATTTCGCACTTCAGTCCCCGGCCGATCTCCCAGCGGTTTTTGACTGGCGGGACTCCAGTGGGGTAACCCCGGTGAAAAACCAGGGAAGCTGCGGCAGTTGCTGGGACTTCTGCGCCACGGCTGCTTTTGAAGCGATGATCAAGATCTATGACGACCGGGAGGTTGATCTATCAGAACAACATGTTCTTTCCTGCAATCTCTACGGGGGTAACTGTGTAGACGGCGGCTGGATGAGTGATGCCTATGAGCTGTTCATGCATTTTGGAGGGATTTATGAATCCTGCATGCCCTACCATGCTAATGATACGGACTCCTGCATCCATCTTTCCTGCGAGGTGGTGGACAGGATACAGGGGTGGTCCGGTGTGCCTAACGATGTTAATACAATTAAAACTGCCCTTTTGACTGGTCCTGTTGCCTCAGCTTTGACGGTCTATAATGACTTTAAGTTTTATACTGGCGGCTGTTATGAGAACTCAGGTACAGAACCTATCAATCACGGAGTTTTGATCATCGGCTGGGCTGATACCTCTTGTGGAGGAGAGGGCGCCTGGATCTGCAAGAACAGCTGGGGAACAGGATGGGGCTTGGGTGGGTTTTTCTACATTAAATATGAATCGTGTAATATCGGATATGGAGGTGACTTGATCAACTATACCCCTGCTCCTCATACCCTGCTGACTTACAAGGATCATCTGGCTACAGATTCGGCCGGAGATAATGACGGCGTGATCGAGCCTGACGAAACCATCAATCTCCAGCTTACATTAGAGAATGTTCGATTTGAGGATGCCACCAATGTCTCGGCAATTCTAAGAACATCCCATTCGGGCATCACGGTTACCGATTCCTCGGCTACCTTTCCGGATATTCCCGATTCTCAGGAAAGGACCTCGGATTATCCTCATTTCACATTTTATGTTGATCCTTCAGTTCCTCCAGGAACCAGAGTGGATTTCCTTTTGACCATTGAAGCGGATCAGGGTAGTTACGTTGATAGTTTTTACCTTTTTGTGGACGAGCTTTTGTATATCTTTTCCGATGATATGGAGGGTGGGGATAATGGGTGGACTCATGGTTACACAATGGGTGAGGATGATTGGTTACATGGAGTTATCTCCGGATGGAGCCGTTCGGATCCCATCTCTGCCTTTTCAGGCACCAAGGTCTGGGGCAATGGTCTGGTTGGAGAATACCCTAATCTGGTGAATAACTATCTGGAATCACCAGTAGTCAATTGTAGCGGGTATACAAAGGTCAGGCTTCAGTTTCAACGTTGGCTGGCAGTGGAGAGGGGAATCTATGACCATGCAAAGATTTTTGTTAATGGCAATAAAATCTGGGAAAACGAATCCTCCGAGGACCATCTGGACTATGCCTGGAAACCCCAGGACATAGATATCTCCTCCTATGCAGACAACAACTCTTCTGTTAAGATAAAATTCCAGATAGCCTCGGATTCATGGATAAATATGGGGGGCTGGAACATCGATGATTTCGCTCTGGTAGGGATAAGCAGTTCAGGTTATCACGCACCAGAGCCTTTCTCTCTGCTTACACCTGCAGATGAGGATACGGTATGGGAGCTTTCCCTTGACCTCCACTGGCAGGAGGCCG
Source organism: Candidatus Zixiibacteriota bacterium (assembly GCA_049642665.1). GTDB lineage: Bacteria > Zixibacteria > MSB-5A5 > MSB-5A5 > SM23-73-2 > CAYURP01. The sequence goes on along the minus strand of JBARPA010000025.1, from coordinate 2,979 downwards.
AGGATGAAGACCCGGGGGATGTGGTAAACTACATCCTTTTCTACTCAACGGATCCCGCCTTTACGGTAAAGGACTCGGTTATCTGTTCCAGCGATACCTTCTGCACGCTTTCCGATTTAACAGATGATGAAGAGTTTTACTGGAAGGTAAAGGCTTATGACAGCTATAGTCTGGAGAGGTGGAGCACGGAGACTTTCAGTTTCAGAACCTACTTGCCTGAATCCCCTGGTAGCTTTGCTCTGCTTTTTCCTGCTGATTCGGTAAAGATATATCAGGACACGCTTACCCTGGGCTGGGAGGAGCCAGTTGACCCGGACCCGGATGATAACCTGTTTTATACCCTGTTTTATGGTCAGTCCAACGTATTTAACCCGGATTCAACCATTGAGGTAGATAGTCTCACCGAGAACAACTATGCGGTCCAGAGTTTGAACGGATCTCACGAGGGAATATTTCACTTTTGGAAGGTAAAAGCTTTTGATAGGTGGGGAGAGGAGAAATACTCCGATCAGATCTGGAGTTTTGAGGTATTTGACATTAATGCACCGGGGCCTTTCTCTCTGCTTACACCTGCAGATGAGGATACGGTATGGGAGCTTTCCGCTAACCTCCACTGGCAGGAGGCTGAGGATATAGACCCGGGGGATGTGGTAAACTACATTCTTTTCTACTCAACGGATCCCGCCTTTACAATAAAGGACTCGGTTATCTGTTCCACCGACACATTCTGCACGATTTCCGATTTAACAGATGATGAAGAGTTTTACTGGAAGGTAAAGGCTTATGATAGCCATGGTCTGGAGAAGTGGAGCACGGAAACTTTCAGTTTCAGGACCTACCTGATTGAATCCCCTGGTAGCTTTGCTCTGCTTTTTCCTTCTGATTCGGTAAAAACATACCAGGACACGCTTACCCTGGGCTGGGAGGAGCCACAGGATCCAGACCCGGATGATAGCTTGCTTTATACCCTGCATTATGGTGAGTCAATAATATTTGATCCCGGATCCACCACCGTTGTGGATGACATCTCAGAAGAATTCTACATAGCCAGCGGTTTAATCGGTCCTGAACTGGAGAAAAGTTACTTCTGGAAAATAAAAGCTTTTGATATATGGGGAGAGGAGAAGTTTTCCGATCAAACCTGGTGCTTTCGGGTTCACTCCTATATTTCAGGCGATGCTAATGATGATGACAAGGTCAGTATTGTAGATGCTGTGTTCATAATAAATTATCTTTTCAATGAAGGTTCTCAGCCCATCCCGTTTGAAGCCGGGGATGCAAATTGTGACGATAAGGTCAGTATAGTTGATGTAGTCTACTTGATAAACTATCTTTTCAATGAAGGCCCTGAGCCCGGTTGTTTGTAGGAATAAACGAGAAAAGCCGACACCAGAAAATTGAAATCTCCCATTTGTTCTTATGAGAACAATCAATTCTTTTATAGGAAGTTGATAAGGGGTAATAATATCCGGAGTTTTCCAAAAACTGGGTGAGTTTTGATTGATACCATAACTTTTGACCTCTGGAATACCTTAATCTCCAACACTCCTCAGGACGCTTTAAGATTCCGGGAAGCCAGAAGCCAGGGGATAATTAAGGCTTTCCTAACCCACGGCATAAAAATGGAAAAAGAAAAGGTGGAGAAAGCACTGGATTTAACATTTAAAAGATGCTGGGATTTCTGGGAAAGGAATATAGATTTCGATTCTGAAGATCAGATTAAAATGCTGATGGAATTTCTTCCTGATATTGATGGAACCCCTTGTTCTGATTTGCGGAAGAGAATTGAGAGAGCTTATACCGAGTCGGCGCTTCAAAGTCCGCCTGATCTTGTTGAAGGGTCTTTTGAGATTCTCAGGTTTCTGAAAAATAGGAAATATAAACTGGGCTTGATTTGCAATACCGGCCGTTCACCAGGTGTAGTTTTAAGAAAGCTGCTGGAACATTATCAGATCTCTGAGTATTTTGACGATTTGACCTTCTCCAATGAGCTGAAGATTCGCAAGCCCGATCCTCAGATTTTCCTTTTCACCTTGGAGAAGTTGAAAAGCAAACCCTCCCATTCAATCCATGTAGGGGATGAGCTCAAAACGGACGTGAAAGGAGCGAAAAGCGCAGGAATGATTGCTGTACATTTTGATAAAAGCTGTGCTCCTTATCAGGAAATTCAACCTGATTATAGGGTAGAGAAGTTAAAGGAGATTAAAAGGATAGTCGAAGAACTTGAGGTGACCTGAATTTTGTGCTGGTTCTATAAATTTTCATAATGGGATTTTTTGTAGTAAAAGGTGGGATTTTAACTCTTTCAGTGAGAGGGTGTTTTTAATCACTTGACTCGTAAGTTTTATTACGTATATTAAAAAGCTTTTGAGGAGGAAAGAAATGAAGATTGGACTTTTGACAGGCGGAGGAGATTGCCCGGGATTAAATGCGGTTATAAGAGCTGTGGTTAAGAGATCAAACATGTATTAGGGCTATCAGGTAGTGGGGATATTGGAAGGTTGGAAGGGGCTTGTGGATGAGGGGTATATTAAAGAGATGGATCTGGATAAGGTCAGTGGAATTCTACACCGAGGTGGAACCATTCTGAGAACCTCCCGAACCAATCCTTACAAAGAGGGAAACGGAGAGAAGACAATAATTGAGAATATGAAGAAATGGGGAATCGATGCCTTGATAGCTGTAGGTGGAGAGGATACACTGGGAGTGGCAGCTAAACTTTCTCCTAAGGTAAAAATCGTGGGAGTTCCCAAAACCATTGACAACGACATCTACGGCACAGATTATACCTTTGGTTTTGATACCGCAATCAATATCGCCATGGAGGCTATAGACCGAATTCATACAACGGCGGAGTCCCATAATCGAGTCATGGTGGTGGAGGTAATGGGAAGGCACACCGGATGGATAGCCATTGAATCCGGAATCGCTGGTGGGGCCGACCTGATCCTTATTCCCGAGAAAGCTATGGATATAGAT
>JBARPA010000024.1:0-4887 GCA_049642665.1 Candidatus Zixiibacteriota bacterium | reverse complement strand
GGGGGTAAGTATAGAGGATGCTGTGGAAGGACTTGAAAAATTTGGAGCTGATATCATAGGCTCTAACTGCGGCAGTGGCATAGAGGATATGATAAAAACTGCTGAAGAATTTAGAAAACTGAGCAAGCTTCCCCTCATTATGCAGCCTAACGCAGGTATTCCCAGAATAGTGGGGAATAAACCGTCTTATCCTGAAACCCCTGAATTTATGGCAAAGAGATACAAGGAGATGATCTCATTGGGGGTATCCATAATAGGTGGGTGCTGCGGAACAACCCCAGAGCATACAAAAGCCATAAGAAAGTTAGTTGACTCCCTTCAAAACCAATCTTAGACCATTTTAACGGAGAAATTTTCTTGAAACATATTTAAGAGAAAATGTGAATAGCAATGTAACTTTTTATGGAATATTCCGTCTATTAAAGAAAGTGAAAATATATTTTGTAACAGTCAATGTGAACAAATGGAGGTTTATATGAGACGATTTACATTACCTCTTTTATTAGTAGCTTTAGTTTTATTCAGTTCTCAAGTTTGTATGGGTGCTAAAAAGGTTCGGGGTTCAGGCAAGATTGTAACCGAAAAGCGTAGGGTTAAAGGTATCACCGGCGTTGAATTAGCCACCATAGGCCGCCTTTACATCGAGTTGGGCGATAAAGAAGAGCTGATCATTGAAGCTGAGGATAACATTCTCCAATATCTGGAGGCAGGAGTATTTGGTGATATGTTGAAAATCAAAAAGCAGAGAAGAGTTGATTTAAAACCTAAAAAGCCTATCAGATATTACCTGACCGTGAAAAAACTGGAAAAGATTGTTATATCCAGCGCTGGCGATGTGGAGGCTCCTGATTTGAAAGCAGATCGGTTCACCATAAAAAGCAGCAGTGCCGGCGATCTGGAAATGGGGGACCTGGATGCAAATTCACTGGATATACATATGAGCAGTGCGGGTGACGTTACCATGGGGGATATCAATGCTGAAAAGGTGGAGGTGTCTGTTACCAGCGCCGGCGATCTGGAAATGGAGGATATGGAGGTCAATTCACTTGACGTGCGAATGAGCAGCGCTGGTAATGTTAGCCTATGCAAGCTTTTCGCCAGGACTCTTGAGTTGGTGAATACCAGTGCCGGGACAATGTCAATCAGGGGTGGAGAGGTAGAGGAACAGGATATCTCTTTGAGCAGTATTGGCAGTTACAAGGCTAAGAACCTGGAAAGCAACGAGGCCACAGTCCGTTTAAGCAGTGCAGGCAGCGTAACTATCAACGTGCAGGATTACTTGGATGCCAAGATCAGCAGCACCGGCTCTGTATATTTTGTAGGCAACCCAACCGTAAGATCAAGAATAACTTCGTTAGGTAAAATTGAAAAAATAGGAAGGTGACGTTTTAGTCAACCGATCTTGAGTGTGTTATAAATTCCCAAGCTTTTTATCCCTTAGGAACACCCGTAATAAAAGCTATTAGCCATACACCCCAGGCATAAATTGAGTACCGGCTGAATAGTTCCTGTGCCTTTCCCCGCCATAGTATCGCAACAATAGCCCAAATAAGGTGCAAAAGCATTATGATTAAAGCGGAAAAGCCAGCAATACTGTGAATATTCAGAGTAGTGCCAGCGGATATAGATCTCATTATTAAAGTGCCAATAAAATCACAAAAGAATCCGGTGGTAAAGATCACCACCATCCACAGTTTAAGTCCTCTGGCAAATCTTTCCGACCAGATGGCTGTGCTGTAGAAGATCAGAGCGGCCATCATCAGTATTACAAAAAAAGGCATCTTTAATAAGATACTATTTAATAAAATTATTTCAACTGAATAATGATAGCGAATATTTTCTGATGCTTCGGTAATAGGAATTGCCGAAGCTTATCCGACACTGGGCATCGGCATTTCTCCCCCGCCAAAGGCGGGGGATCTTGAGACTAATGCCGATGTATCATGAAAATACTTATTCAATTAAGTTACACCATTTTCCTCTTGACAAATCTCGAATCCCCCATATAATAATTCTGAGAGGATAAATTTAAAATAGGTGGCTTTATGAAAAACTTCAAATTCATATTTTTAACTTTCCTTTTAAGTTTTATTATATTTTGCACTTCAGCACCCAGAAAAAGTGTTCACGGAACTTATGAACCCAAGTCTTTATTATTCTTTCCCGAAACTTATAAGTTCGAACAGTTAAAAATCTTTAATAATCAATTTGATGAAGTGTGGTCTGCTCTGTTGAGTGTTTTATATGAATCCAATATGCTGGTCGGAAATGCAGACAAAACTACAGGTATAATCAGTCTCCAAGAATGGATTACTACAGATACCCTGATAGAAAGTAGATATTGTGATTGTGGTCGCCATTCATTCAAAGTTCGGACATACAGGGGTATGGAACGAAGACCTGTTGAGCAACTTGACGATCCACGAACCGTCCATACCGTTTTCTATGTTAATTCCAGAGATTCTTTTCATACAGAAATAAAAATGCTGAATGAGTTTCACATATCCTATGCTACACAAACCAGCTTAATGGAAAAATGGGTTACACGTGGGGTTGCTGGCTTAGCAGAAACAAGATATCCTGAATTTTGGGAATGTACATCAACCGGTAAATTAGAATCTCAGATTTTTCAAATGATTGAAATAAAACTTTCATTACAAAAAAGTGTTTCACCAAAGGATCATTGATTACATATTTTGATGCTTCGGTAATGGGAATTAGCGATGCATCATTAAGATATTCCTTTGATGATGAATGCGATTACTCTTTGAGATTTAATAGGTCGTGGATGCTTTCCCACAGCAGAGCTGTGGGGCACCCCGGCGGGGGGATATTGAGACTAATGTCGATGCATCGTGAAAAATGCAACCTTTCTTTATTTCAATCGAATCTATATATGTACAAGAGAGGATACTTTTTGAATTCTGATACGTTATTATTTACTTCACCATTATGGAGTAACAAAAATAATGGATTCATATTATAGTTACGAACAATGCTACCCGCTTCAAGAAAATCATAAAAAAATTATTAGTTTATCTAATATTTGGAGGTTAAAATGGAAAAGAAACATTTTATTACGGTTGTATTATCCTTTATTATCAGTCTTTCAGTATTTGCTTATCAGGGATATTCACAATCTCTACAATCCAGGATTGACAATTTGATCAATGAATATGTTGTTGACCACCATTTCATGGGGTCTGTTTTGGTTGCCGATAAAGGTGAGGTTGTCTTTTCAAAAGGATATGGTCTTGCAAATGTGGAAGAGAACATTCCCAATACACCCGAAACCCGGTTTGGGATCGGATCGATTTCCAAACAATTCACTGCTATGCTGGTCACGCAATTAATAGAAAAAGGGAAGCTCAGACTCGATAATATAATTTCAGATTTTGTACCGAACTTTCCCAAGGACATAGGAGACAGAATCACCGTTGAGATGCTGCTCTGTCATACATCCGGTCTGATCTTGCCCGAAGGGATTGAAAAGTATTATTATGCATCCACGAAAGACGAATATCTTCAGGAATTCATCAAACAACTTCGGGAAGAAGGGCTTCGCTTCGAACCGGGAAAAGGCTACGGATACTCCAATGCCGGGTATTTTTTACTCGGGCTTGTGATTGAGAAAGTGACCGGAAAAACCTATGAAGAGGTGCTTTACCAACAAATATTAAAGCCCCTGGGCATGTCGAATACCGGTTGTGACAAGAAGGGACTGGTTATGGAAAACAGAGCCTTTTCGTATCAGAAATTGCCGGACAGATATATTACGTGGAATGAGGAGATGTATTCTTATAATCCCGCTATCGTTCATTTCGGTTGCGGAGGTTTGTACTCAACAGTCGAGGATCTGTTCAAATTCAGCAAAGCGCTTTCAACGAATAAGTTATTGTCAAAAAAGTATATGGAAATGTATTTGAAAATGAGAAATGTAAAAAAGCGCCATCCGATTCCATATATTTCTCAGAAGCTTGTGACCGATTTTTTTGGAACCTTCGGTAATGGATTTGTGGGAGAGATTTCCATCATTGAGGATCCTGATTCCAGGGAAAAACAAACCCTCTACTGGCACGACGGAACCGACAAGCTGTTTAAATCGAATCATTTTCATTACAGCGGGAAAGAGCAGATTATTATTATCTGCAGCAACTGCAGCTTTCTCTGTGAGGGCAATGAAATGGTCCTGAAAATTTATCAAATACTCAATAATAAGCCATACCAGCATATCCGTATAAAATATAGTCTTTCACAGTATATTAGTGAGGATATCGCCATGCACGCCGGAATACCGGCAGCCATTGAGGAATATTTCCGATTTGAAAAGGATACCCTCAATTTCATCGTTCCGGATGAAGCCTATTTGATCCATGCCGGTCGCGAAGTCGCAGAACGTGGTGATTTCGACAATGCCATCCTTATTTTCCAGGCTGTCCTGTCTGAATATGCTGAAAACTGGGAAGCCTATGATGCGCTTGGTGAAGCATATATCCAGAAGGGGGATACAATGCAAGCGATTCAAAGCTTTAAAAAATCAGTTGAATTGAATCCCCAGAATACGAATGCAATAGAGATAATGAATAAGATAGAGAAGAAATGAACCAATTATGTAAGGCTGAATTTGGAAATGCCTTGCTTCTTACCGTAGCCGTGATATATTTTACTAAATAGCAGGAGGACTTAAACGCTAAAGAATCAAGATTTAACTCAGAAGTGGTATAAGCGTGACTGGACTTTCATTGCCGGCTTTGCTCTCCTGAAAATTGTTATTCATCTACCCTTTCTCACCAGATACGGCTATCATCATGATGAATTATATTTTATCGCCTGCGGCAATCACCTTGGCTTCGGTTATGTTGACCATCCGCCTCTGGTGCCCTGGAT
>JBARPA010000023.1:0-1763 GCA_049642665.1 Candidatus Zixiibacteriota bacterium | reverse complement strand
CCTGTGTTCCAATTGTGAAGAGAAGAGTCTTGAAACAGGGGTGCCAAATCAGATTGACCGGCAGGCAGAAAGCCTTTTTATGAATTTATTTGCAAATACCGGAGAAGTGCATATCAGAAAAAAACATGATGCAAGAAAAAAGAAAATCACTATAACTGCTGATCAGATAATCACCTCCAGCGATCCTGGTGGTATCCTGTTTACCAAGAACAATCAAATCCTAAGAGCGATTATACCGCCCAAAGAGCGTTTTTATAGGTCATTGTTAGCAGAGCCCCAAAGAAAATTACTGATTGATGCAGGGCTTGTTGAAACAGAAATCACAGCCTATTACACAGACACATATCCATTGATTGTAAAGCACGCACAGCTTCCGCTTATTACTTACCCGTTTGAGTGGGTCAGTGAAAATTTGAAGCAATCTGCGTTATTTTTCTGCGCTTTCTGGAAAAAGCTTGCTGCCCTGGGTTTCGGACTTAAAGATGCTCATGGGTATAACATTGTGTACGATTATGGTAACAATCCATGTTTTATAGACTTCTGCTCCATAATTCCGCTCCAAGAAGCTCCCTTGGTTTGCGAAGAATTTAACAGATATTTTTTAAACCCTTTATATTTCCTAAAGGTCGGTCAACAATCCCAAATGAGGCATCTTGTAAATTTAGGCGGATACGAGACAGGCAAGAAAAGGGGAGGTATTGACGATCAAGAAGTACTGCCATTGCTTCCATCACAATTGAAGAAAAAGTACCTTTACTACCGAGAAAAGGAACATTTCTATAGAAAGGAAATTTCAAGCCACTCACTGGTTGAACTCTATGAGGAAGAGATCAATGGGATCTGCGTGGAGATTAAGGAGACATGCTGGGCTACCTACTATGATGTGTCATCGCAATATCCAACTAATGTCCGCTTTGGTAATTTGGAACCAGATGAAGCATGGCAACCAAAACAAAAATTTCTCTACGATCTTTTAAGCAATCATCCGGGACAGACCGTTTTGGATATCGGATGCAGTGCCGGTTGGTTCTCCAGATTAGCAGCTAAACTCGGCAAACACGTGCTGGCTATGGATAACGATGAATCTTCTCTTGAAAGAGTTTACCGCTATGCCAGACGAGAAAACTTAACAATACATCCTATATTTTGTGACTTTTCCAAGCTAAATTCTTTGTACCCGAAACAAGGAACCAGGAATATTAAAAAACGCTTCAAATCTGACATCGTCCTTGCCTTGGCTGTGGTACACCACCTTGTCTTCAGAGAAAACATGACCTTCGGTAGTATTGCACGCCTTTTGCATACCGTTACGAAGGACACTTTGGTGGTAGAATTCATTGATAACAATGATCGTTCTATAAAAGATATAATGATGAAAGAGAAAAAAGTACCATGGTACACAGGCGACAATTTTAAATTGGAATTGGGGAAATATTTTAAGAAAATTAACATAGTCGATTCAACTGGTAATTTTGCACGTTATCTTTTGGTGTGCACAGGAAAAATTCCAAAGCCTGACAACGTCTCAGAAATAATTAACACTACAGCAGAAGACAATAACCGTTTACTGGACTCACAAACAAAAGACAAGATGGAAAAATCTGCTCTTAGTCCAATCTCTCGTCAATTTGGTTTCGACCGCGGCAAGCCGATTGACCGATATTATATCGAGAATTTTTTGAATGAGAATAAACATTTCATACGAGGACGAGTGCTGGAAATCGGAGATAATTCTTATACGAAAAAATACGGCTCAGCAGTAA
>JBARPA010000022.1:0-2259 GCA_049642665.1 Candidatus Zixiibacteriota bacterium | reverse complement strand
CAGGCACCCGTGCCTGGTTATATATCCGGCAGGGCTAGTCATGCCATAGGCAGATCCCGCCACTGGCGGGAGAGCCCTGCCTACGAGATGGAGTATGTTAAAGATTATTGCTCAGGGCTTTTTTCATCAATTTTTTTCACAATTTTATTGGCGAACAAATAATAGATGACCAGTCCCAGCCCGGCGAGTACGAACATTCCGCCTATGGTGACTTCCTCCTGCAATTCCGGAGGGACTATCTGGCCAATAAATACAGCAATTCCGATTCCGATTAAAATCATTCCCCATTTCAATGACGAGAGAACCCGGTTTTCAGGTTTATCAGCATAAAGATATTTGACGTTTTCGTCCAGCATTTCCTTTTCAATCAGCTTCTTTCTAGTAAAGTGTTCCAATATGATTTTAACAATATAAGCTGATACGCCAAAAAAGATGATTAAAGGTGCCATTTCCCAAAAACTATTCATGGTCTTCTCCTTTCTTTTAAGTTTTCTGTTGCATTAGACAGGGAAATTAAACAAATGTTGCATAAATTTTGGGAAAAAATGTAACAATTTATTATCTTATTGGTCATATAATAATAGGAAGGAGATCATGACGCACGCCAGATCTCTTGTAGCAAAAATAGTATCTGGAAACAAAAGAGCATTCCAGTCTCTGATCCAGGAATACCAGCGTCTGGTCAGTCATATTGTATTCAGAATGATCTCCAACCAGGCAGACCAGGAGGATATCTGTCAGGACGTGTTTGTGAAGGTGTATCAAAACTTAAAGGAATTTCAGTTCGAATCCAAGCTCTCAACCTGGATTGCAAAGATTGCGTACAATACCTGCATCAATTTCCTTGAGAAGAAAAAGACTGTGCTTTTCGACGACTTGGCTTCTGAGGGTCATTCTCTGGATAACTGCTCAGCTAACGATACACTCCAGGATGAATCAGCAGTGAAAAATGACCTTTCTTTTCGCCTGCGGGCTGAGATTGAGAAAATGCCGATTCACTTTCGGACGATTCTTACGCTCTACCATCTTGATGAAATGAGTTATAATGAAATATCAGAAATTATGCAGCTGCCCGAGGGCACAGTGAAGAGTTACCTTTTCAGAGCAAGAAGACTTTTAAAGGAGAAGCTTTTATCAAAGTATCGGAAGGAGGAGCTATGGAATTAAGACATCTAACAGACGAGGAGATTCAGGATTATCTGGATGGAAATGTTCCTTCGGGAAATAGATATGTTCAGGAACATCTGAGAAAATGCGAACGTTGTCGGAAAGCTCTACTGGAATACCAAAGTCTATATCTGGGGCTAAAAAAAGATCGGGGTTTTGAACTTCCTGCAAATTTTCCAAAAGCGGTTATCTCAAAACTTCCAGAAGAACAAACTGTCAAATCTCGTTCTAAGTATTATGAATCTTTATTGATAATTCTTGGGATTTTAGTCGCTGGGTTTGTAAGTCTTCAATTTATAAACTTCAGACCATTGTTTAATATAATCTCTGGTATTCAAATGCCTCAATTTGGGTTTGTCTACACATTTTTTCATTCGTTTGAAACTCTTCTGAAAGCTTTGAACATAAACAACAGCTTAATCATCTTTGCAATACTGACCATACTGATTATCAGCGTCCTGGACTATATAATACTTCACCCCAAACAAAAACCGATCTCCTCTCTCATATGAGAAGCCAAGTTTTTAAAAGAGATGATCGGTTTTTGCCTGAATTCTAACTATGGTAAAGTAATCACAGAGTCGCCAAATAGGCCAGCAAGTCCTTGATATCCTGCTCTGTTAAGGCGGTTTTGAATGATGGCATGTTTCTATAGGGATTGAGGAGCTGGTTACGGATGTTTTCCCGCGTGGCTTCTTTTCCGCTTGCAGGTAGTGTCTCTTTTTTCAGGATTTCCTTCAAGCCAGGTCCCATCATGGAATCGAACCTGTCAGCATAATGACAGAAGGAGCACTTGCCTTCAAAAAGTGATTTCCCAGCTTCAACATTACCAGCCGTGCTCGCTTCAACTGGTTGCTTCTCAACTTCAGGTTTCTCCGCTACGGCAAGCTGGCTGGAGCTTAAGAGGAAAAATCCAGCGGAGGTGCAAAAGACAACAAATGCTAATGAGAATACTGTCATTCCCATAACCGGCACATATCTTATGAACTCCTTGTAGAACTGGACAATGGAGATTTTCAGGACAAAAACAATGATAAGCCCCAAAGCCAGAGTTGCATGGATGACCGCCCTGATCGAGAGCTGGTCCCCCAT
>JBARPA010000021.1:0-4684 GCA_049642665.1 Candidatus Zixiibacteriota bacterium | reverse complement strand
CAATCTCGGCAAAAACAATTCCCGGAAAACTCAAAATAACTGAAAATGTCAAAAGAAAAAGCCAGACCTTTTTGATTTTCATATGCTTTCCTTTGTCTCAGATTTTTTTGGAGTATTCATTCTTATTTTCTTTGCTAAAAACATATATAACAGTCTCAACTTAGTTTTTTACGTCTCAAATAAGTTCCTCTAAACATCAAACAACCATCAATCATTTCTCGTTTCCCCCCTCAAGGGAACGTCCGTGATATGAATATACTTCGAGATATAGACTAAATGTGAATATTTTGTAAAAAGTTGGTTTTTTTGAAGGGGCAAAAAACCTGTTTTTTTACATATCCAATATAACTCTAACTTAAGATTTGTCAAGGACTTTTTTCCATTTTTCTTGAAAAAATCTGTTTAATTTTCTTACAGCTTCTGCGATCACCTGAATTTCGACCCTAAAATCTCATTTAAATTTCTTAATTAATGCTCTCAAAAGGGTATTTTAGCAAAAAGCTTGCCCTTGCTCACGAAGTTTTCGCTTCGCGTAACTCTTTGACATTCAATGAGAAAGATAAATATAACCCCCTCCTGCTTTTTCCTCATGTGCAAAATTTTACAAGATTTATGATCGAAAATTACTGAGATGATTGTAGGCTATAAATTCTCTGATAATCTCCGGTTCTTTACCGGAGATGAGTTTTTTCTGAACTCAAAAGATAAGAGCAGATAGGGCAGACAAAAACAAAAATAGGAAATATCAAAACTTACCAGGACTCCCTGCTTAAAGGAAGCATGATAGATGTTCAATATAAAACATAGGAGCACAACCACGAATAGAACCTTTGTTGTTGAGAAATAAACTTTCTTAAATGTATCAGCTGAGATGGCTAGTAGTATACATAGCAAAACTGAAATGAACAGAAGCAAATTAGGGATGTATGACTTTTGGATGGTCAACGGATTGTTAGTAAAGAAAAGCTCTTTGTTCCACAGTAGAAACGGGACAAATGTTATCATAAATCCCAGTGCTGCTGACAACCCGAAGAAAATCAAGGATTTGATATCCTTTTTAAAATAAAATATGAAAAAGATAAGGTATGGTAATAAAACGATGCCTCGGGTGGATAGTAAAAATCCAGCCAGGATTCCTGAAAAAAACAAAGCTTTGGTTGATTTTATTGGTTTGACCCGCTCCAGGATATAAAATAAGAAAACTATGAATACCATATTGCTGAATAATTCGCTGCGTACCATCACCTCATACAAAAAAGCTGGAGACAAAACTAATAGGAATAATGGAATATAGCTTGCTTTTTCCTTTGCATATTTTTTATGAACAATAATGGAAAAAATCACAAAACTGCAGATTTGAAATAAACCCAGATCTCCTATTAAATAAAAAGGGATTAAAAGGAAAAAAAGAAAGGGGAAGCCGGAAATATTTTGACCTGGCACATATGGGAAATCTCCGCTTAGAAGTCTGTGGATAAAGGTATAAAGGGCAGGGTACCGACCCACCCTGGTGCCAAAAGGGTCGATGTGAAACATCGCCACCGCATACAAAACCGCCAGGAGAATGACTATAGGTAAATAGATTGTCTGTTTGTTTAAAACCCGAAAGGTTTCCCTTTTTCGTAACATAAATTCGATCACCAACACCACCATCACAGAGTAAAGCAGGGAAAGGGTAAGGTAGAGGCTGGTGATCCGGGCAGAGTATTTATAAACAAAAAGGAAGTTGACGAAAAGGTATGCTAAAATCAAAAAAGGATTTTTCTTCCAAAAACTATCTAAAAATTTCATATTCCAAAATGCTCATTAAATTACAGCTTCCCAAATTTTCCGTCTTTGAATGTATAAAGATTTTCGATCTTTAATCTTTTTATCTCATCCGGGCTGAGTTTTCCCAGGTATCTGATTTTCCCCTCTACCTCCGGATAATATATGGAGACAGCTTCCTCAAATCCGGTAAGAAAAATGTAGGCACCGTGCACCCGGTGGGGAAGACTTAAGATGCGAAGCTCAGACTTTTGAGCTTGAGGAACCAGGGTTTGGGTTTGCTGAACCACATTACAGGCGGTGAGTCCTGCCTCCTTCCACCAATAGCTTCTTTCTCGGATAATGATAAAATTCAAAAAAAAGATCAGAATCAAAAGGGAATAAACAAATCTTTGAGAGAAAAACTTTCCCTTTAACCTAAGCCTATCCCAAATGAAGGAAATAAAATATATGCAGATCACAGAGAAACCTAAAAGAGGAAAATAGAGAAATCTCTGGCCATTTCCATTAAGAAAAAGATAGGGAAGAGTGGACAGCAAGAGAAATGTCAGCCCACAGTTGAATATCACATCATTTTTTAGAAGATAATGGTAAATGAATTTGAAAATTATGAAAAGCAGTAACAGCAGTAGAGGTATCGCCAACCAATGCTGCCGTAAACCCGCATAGTAGATTTGTAATTGATCAAGCTTATTATACCCGATGAGGTCGAAAAGAAATCTATACGGAAATACCAGGTTAACCATAAAGTATCCGGTGTTCTTTAAAAGAACTAAGGGATCGATCCTGTAGGAATGGTTCATGGTACCCAGGGGAAGAGTTAAAATCCTAAAAACAAGGTAAAAGCCCAGGCACGAAAAAAATGGAGATGAGAGCTTTATCGACTTCAATATGCTCAATTTTTGAACATGCGGGAAATTAAATAACAACATCAGAAGGATCAGTAGGGGAAAGGTAACGGCTTCCTCTCTTGAAAAAAGCGCTAAAATACAAAACAAAAGTGACAAAATATAAAACGAGGGTGTCTTTTTATGTGATCTCCAATTCAAAAAAAGGAGAAGAGCGATAAGATAAAAGGAACAGCACAGAAGGGTGGATAAAGAGGAGATCCAGAATATCGTCTCCTCGTGAATGAAATGGACCAGAAAAATCAGCGATCCTGCGAATCTGAGAATAAGTCTGTCAGTAAGAAACGAAAGCAGTCTAAAGAGAAGCAGAGCATTCAAGATGTGAAGTATTATGCTCAAAAGATGGTAGCCCAGGGGCTTAAGCTGGAAAAGTTGATAAAGAAAAAAGAAGACCAGATTTAGAACCGGACGCCCCCTGACAAGAAAAAAGGAATCTGATGAGGAGAAATCCTGTTTTATTCTGCTGCCTTTTCTTTATTCCATCTGATGTAAAACCCGATGGCAGCCAGAGCGAATGCTACAACAGTAACACTGTAAATCACAATTCCGATCCAGTCGTCTGGCAATCTGCCAACATACCTGATAAGAGCAAATACTTGAAGAATGCAGGCGATGGCTGCAGCTACCGATGTAATTAAAAAACTTCTGGATTTTGGCTTTTTCATTGTTTTGCTACCTCCTGACATTTTTTCTAGCTTACGTCAAAATTCCTAAATTGTTTCCAGGTAAGTTTTGAATTTATTGGTCAGGTAGTTCTTTAAGAACCTGTTTCATGTTTTGTCGGTAAGCCCGGAAGGCTTTTCGACCCTTTTTAGTCAGGCTGAGCAGGGTGTGGGGGATTTTTTCCACAAACTCCTTTTTTATCTGAACATAGCCGGCAGATTCCAGCTTGCTCAGATGGGAGGAGAGGTTACCCCGGGTGAGTTCAGTCTGGCGCATCAAAAACAGGAAATCGGCGTTCTCCACAACATAAAGGTAAGCCATTATCATGAATCGAGCGGGCTCGTGAATGACGCGGTCGATATCCGCAATCGGCTGGAGGTCGGTTTTGTCTTTGTCACCGGACGCCACTGGAAACCTGCCCTTTCGGTTTGGGGTATTTCTGCAGGAATCGGATCAGCATAACCAGTCCCACAACCAGGAATATGATGCCCAACAGAATAAAGAGAGCAGGAGGATCGGATTTGGTCAAATGGCCGGCAATAAAAACGGCCAGTATCAAACCAGCATAAACCATGAAGCGCTTTATTTCGAACAACAGACCAACAGCTCCAAGAACGAGTGATAACACGAATCCAAAGGGAATAATGCCTAGATTTCTAATGAAGGTTTGCCACTCAGCCTTCCCAGAAAAAGCCATAAAGTTAACCAGACCCAGTATCACAGTCAGAGATAAAATAATTGTCAATTTAGCCCTACCCTTTTTCTCCTGCGTCTTCCGCTGAGGTGCAAATTTGACATAACCTAATCTACTGGTAGCAAACCATTTCTTTATAATAATAGCCCCAGGTACCAGAGCGGCAATGAGGGCGCCCATCATATAAACTGTATTAAAAAACATCAGAATGCCAATTCCCAAGAAAAAGATGCTTAAAAATATGTCCCACAAACCATCTTGATGATATGACAGGTAGGCTTTACGTTCGATCTCTTTCAGATTGATATCCTGTTTCATAACTAACCTCCTATCTGTTCATACGTTTGGTTCACATATTAGTTTGCATTACAAACTAATTTACGATGACTACAAAGAAAAGTTTCAAAATATCTTCAATTTTTCTGTGGGTTAATCTATTCCCTTTATTTAAATTGCTTGCTTGATTTGCTTTTTTTGTGAAATTGGGTAAGAGGATAGTTTCAGGTCTGGGGATTCAACTTCTTCAGGGCTTTTTCATATAGGTGGACATACTTTTCGGCTGAAGCCTTCCAGGAGAAATCCTTTTTCATACCTGAGAGCATAAGCTTTTTCCACTTTTTTTTGTCCCGATAAGCTGAAAGAGCTCTTTTGA